>CAMDAL010000025.1 GCA_945888565.1 Devosia equisanguinis
GCAGCGGAGCGGGTCATTCGGAAAGAGGACTGGCTGATGGGGCTCCACCCCTACCGGATGTTCTCGATGGCCTACAACATTGAGGGCGGCCTGCGCCTGATGCTCGAGCACGAAAGCAAGACCGGCCAGCGGTTCGACGTCGTGGTCGTCACCCGTCCCGATCTGGCATTCTACGCCCCCCTCTCCTTCGCTGTTAGGCCCGGCGAAGTGCACTTGCCGGCCTCGGAGGGGTTCGATTCCGTTGGTCGACCACGTCGCGGAAACGCCACCGTATTCTTCTACAAGAACGTCACGACCGGCGACCTCATCCCCGGAGGCCGGACGCCTACGTTCAACGATCAGTTGATGATGATCGATCGCGGCGCGGTCGGATCATTCCTCAGTTTCGGCGAGGCGCTTCCGCGCTACATCGCCGCAAAGGTTCCGCTGTCCCCCGAAACCCTTCTCTATCTTCACCTTGTGGGGCGGGCCGGTTTGGCGGCCTTGACTCACCCCGAATGGGTCTATGAAATTCACCGCAGCGGCGCCCCGCTCATCTTCAGCCTCGCGGACACCCCTGACATCAACCTGGTGGATCGCAGACACCCCGCCGCCATTGCCCTGCGTCGCCGCAGGCCATTCTACCACGCCGCCCGCGACCTTCGGAACTTCGCCCGGGGCTTGCTGCATAGGGCGCTTGGCTAGGTACAAACGCTCGGGAGGTAACATCTCGTGGGCGTTCCAAGCGGCAACGACGTCAAGCCCGCAGTGCGTCCCCATGCAGCCCCAGCCTCCCCTCGCGCGATGTGTTGTCGCGGGGGGCAGGCTCTTGGACGTCGCCTTAGCCACGCATCGACTAGCGTTGGCCGCCAACGCTGCCAGAGACCGTAGCTCCTGCGCATCATCCTTTTGGGCAAGTGTTCTGAGGGTCAACCTCAGACCTCAAATCTAGTAGACAGGAGGGTCGCCTCCTTGAGCCACGAGACGGGCGGTTTTCACCCGTGTGTCGTCGGTCGCGCTTTCGCGTTCGAACTCCCGCTCGAGTTCGGCCTGCACGATCTCGCCTGACGTCGCGACGACCGTCCCGGTCTTGCGCGAGCGCTCGTCAACTCGCCGCAGGGCCTTGAGGATGGCGCCAATCTCGTGGCGGGCGAGGCGCGACCGGGCGCTTAGCGAGAACTGGCGCCTCACATCCTCAGGCGCATACAGCAGCACGCAGTCTGCGTGTTCGCGGTCGCGGCCGGCACGGCCGGCCTCCTGCAGGTAGGTTTCCAGCGACCCGTGAACATCGCCATGCACCACCAACCGGATGTCCGGTTTATCGATCCCCATGCCGAAGGCGTTTGTCGCCGCGATGATGCGCAACTCCCCAACGCGGAAGCGCTCCTGGATGCTGCGCATCTCATCGGGCGGCAACCCGGCATGAAAGTGCTCCGCCGAAAGTCCCTGCTGTTTGATAAATGCAGCGACCCGCTCGGTGGTGCTGCGCGTTGCGCAATAGACGATGGCCCCTGACGCGCCGTCTTGCGGCAGCCTGGCCTCGATCACGTGGAGAATGTCGGTCAGCTTGGTACCACCGAGCGGCCTTACGCACCTCGAAGCTGAGATTGGTACGAACCGCTCCGCCATCGAGAAGCAAGAGTTCGACCCCAAGCCGCGACTTGAAGTGCTCGCGGATGTCCCGCACCACCTCGGGTTTGGCGGTGGCGGTCAGGCACAGCACCGGCGGAGGCGACTCACCGCCAGCGCTCTCCTTGATGAAGCGCGAGATATAGCGATAGTCGGGCCGGAAATCGTGCCCTCACTTGGACACGCAGTGGGCCTCGTCCAGCACCCAAAGGCCTATTTCGCGCTGCTTCAGCGTTGAACGAACCGAATTGCTGCGGAGCTGTTCGGGTGAGATGAGCAGCATTGCTGCGTCGCCCATCCGAACCTTGTCGAGCGCATCCTGCCGCTCGGGCATCGACAGCATGCCGTTGACTGTGACCGCCGATGCAATGCCGGCACGCGCCATGCCCTGCACCTGGTCAGCCATGAGCGCAACGAGGGGCGAGATCACCACCGTCAGCGCGCCGGTCTTGTCGAACCGTGACAGCGCCGGGATCCGGTAGCACACCGACTTTCCGGTCCCCGTCGGCAGGATGCCGAGGATGCTGGCGCCCCGCATCGCCTCATCGACGATCCGCTCCTGCAGCGGACGGCCCATGTCGTCGACAGGCTGCGGCCGGAAGCCGTCGAAGCCGAACCAGCGCGAGAACGCACGGATGGGGTCGTTCTGTTCCCGGCACCAACTACAATCGGGCGGTCACAGGCGACCTCGCGTACCTGCCGAACGATCCGCGCCGCTTCGGGAAACTGCATCCTCACCCAGGGCGGCATCACCGAGTCACCGCCTGCCGCAAGGATCCAGGAAAGCGCGTAGGCTATGGGCCAACCGAGCTGCGGGCTCGCAAGCCGGTCGAGAATATGGCCAATGCCGATCTGGCAGGCTCTTTCCCTCACTACCCGTGCGACCGCCTCGCGTGCTTCACTTGCTCCAGGGACCAGTGCGCCACGAACCAGCTGAAACACCGCGTCGAACCCGGCGGCGTTCCCCATGCGTGTGGTGAGGTCGTGGTAAGCGGCAATCGCATCTGGCCGGTCGACATGCTGCTGCTGCAGCGCGCCCAACTGATCGTGCAGCACCTTAAGCACCAGCCGGGCGTCCAGCTCGGGATCGTTGATGTGGCCCGCCTGCAGGCAGCCATCGCGATGGTGCTTGATCAGATGGTGGTAGGGGTTGCGTGGAAACGCCAGCGGATTGAGCCACAGAGTATCGATTGGCGATCCGACGGGTGGCAGGCCTCTATGGAATCAGCACTGTCGAGCCAGTCGTTTCCCGTGCTTCCAAGGCAATATGCGCCTCCATCGCTTCGGCCAGCGGGCGGCGCTGGTCGATCGAGATCGTGATCTTGCTGTCGGCGATCATCTGGAACAGAGCGGCTGCCGCAGTCCGTAGGTCCTCCGGGGTTCGGAAGTACGATGCGCCCGTGGGGCGGGTGACGTAGAGGCTGCCCTTTTCGGCCAGGATGCCGAGCCGCGGCAGCGAGACCGGACCCGAGGCGCTGCCGAAGCTGACCATCAGGCCACGCGGGCGCAGGCAGTCGAGCGATGGCTCGAATGTTGCCTTGCCGACACCGTCATAGACCACATCCACGCCGCGTCCCCCGGTGAACTCCTTCACGTGGGTGACGAAGTCGTGCGTCTTGTAGTCGACGACCAGATCGGCCCCGAGATCGCGGACCAGTTCGCATTTCGCTTCCGAACCGGCAGTGGCGATCACCGTTGCGCCGATCGCCTTGGCCCACTGGACGAGGATCTGGCCGGTGCCGCCCGCTGCGGCATGGACCAGCACGGTCTCACCGGCCTTGAGCTCATGCGTCCAGTGCAGCAGGTAGAACGCGGTCGTCCCCTTCAGCAGCGCCGCTGCCGCCACCTCGTCAGCGATGCCATCCGGCACAGGCACGGCCTTCTCCGCCGGCAACAGACGCTCGTCGGCGTATGCTCCGACCGGCCCCTGGTAGGCCACCCGGTCGCCCGGCGCAAAACCTGTCACGCCGGGTCCCACGGACAGGACCTCGCCGGCGCCCTCGTTGCCGGCGATGAACGGCAGCGGCGTCGCGTAGAGTCCAGTGCGCTGGTACACGTCGATGAAGTTCAGCCCGATGGCGCGGTTGCGGACCTTGATCTGGCCTGGCCCCGGCGCTGGAATTTCAAGCTCCTCAAGCTGCAACTGCTCGGGGCCACCGTTCTCACGGACAACGAAGGCGCGGCTCATCCTATTTCCTCGGCGCTGACTTCGGGCGCGACTGGGCGCGAGCGGCAGACGTTGCCTTCCGCTTCGGCTTCGGCAGGACGATCGCGGCAGCGGCAGCGTTATCAGGTACCATCGCCGCGGCCTCGCGCTTGGTCGCGACAATCGGATGACCGGCCGCCGCTGCGCGGGCGACCCGGCGCTGCTTGGAGATGATGTTGACGGATTCGACCAGCACCGAGAAGCCCATCGCCGCGTAGATGTAGCCCTTCTCGATATGGAAGCCGGCACCATCGGCCACCAGCGTTACGCCGATCAGCAGCAGGAACGCGAGGGCCAGCACCTTGGTCGTCGGGTGCTTCGCTACGAAGCTGGCAATCGGCCCCGAGGCGATGAACATGATGCCCACTGCAACAATCACAGCGGCCACCATCACCTCGATCTGCTGCGCCATCCCTACTGCGGTAACAATCGAGTCGATGGAGAACACCAGGTCGATGATGATGATCTGCGTGATGATTGCCGAGAAGGCATTCGACGCGGCCTGCTTTAACCCGGGCTCATGCGGCTCCTCGATCTCGGCGTGCATTTCGTGGGTCGCCTTGTAGATAAGGAACAAGCCACCGGCGATCAGGATGATGTCTTTCCACGAGAAATCCTGGCCAAACGCCGAAAAGAGCGGCTGACTGAGGCCAATGATCCAGGTGAGGAGGAAGAGCAGCGCTATCCGGAAGATCAGCGCCAGCGCGAGGCCGAGCTTGCGAGCCCTGTCGGCCTGCTCTGCAGGCAGGCGTGAAACGAGGACGGAGATGAAGACGATGTTGTCGATCCCGAGAACGACCTCCATCACCGTCAGCGTCGCGAATGCGGCCCACACATTGGGATCGCTCAGCAGTTCCATCGTCTATCGTCCTCAACAACCAGGTTTTGGCGTGGCGACATACTTAGGGCGGAGCGAGGCGGCTGGGAAGAGCGCGGTAGGCGCTTCTACCGGGTGCTTTTTTTTCGCTCGGGGCGCATGCGGTGGCATGAACGCGCCGTGTGCGGACTTGGCCGCCCTCGGCCTAGGGCGATACAGTGTCCTTCTCTTGCACACGGACAGGCTCTCCATGGACTCCTTCTCTCCCATTCCTGCGCTGCTCGGCGGCGCCCTGATCGGGCTCGCTTCAGCGGTACTCTGGCTCGGCAATGGCCGGATCGCCGGTATCTCGGGCATCTTCGGGCAGTTGCTGCCGCCGGCACGCACTGTGGTGTGGCGCGTCGTGTTCCTGCTGGCGCTGGTGCTGGGCACACTCGCCGCGGCCTGGCTGTTTCCGGGGCTGGGCGTCGGTGGACCTGGCGGCAAGCCTGCGGACCTGGTCAGCGCCCCCGCGGCCTCGGGCATTTCCACCCCGGTCTGGCTGGCGATCGCCGGGGTGCTGACAGGGTTCGGGACCAAGATCGGCAATGGCTGCACGTCGGGGCATGGCGTGTGCGGCATCGCCCGACTGTCGCTGCGGAGCTTCGTGGCGGTCGGCATCTTCTTTTCGGTCGCCATCGTCACCGTCGCCGTGACGGGGGTGGTGTGATGAGCCAGACCACTCGCCTGCCCTATCTTGCCACAGCTGCCCTGAGCGGCCTGCTGTTCGGCGCCGGGCTCTACGTCTCGCAGATGGTCGATCCGCTCAAGGTGCTGCGCTTCCTCGACTTCGGGGCGGTCTCGACTGGCGGCTGGGACCCCAGCCTGGCCTTCGTGATTGTCGCCGCGATCGGCGTGATGTTCGTCGCGATCCGCATCGGGCGGAAGCGGCAGGCTCCGGCCTTCGATACTGCGTTCAACGAGCCTGAGTTCCGGCGCATCGACACGCCGCTGGTGGCGGGCTCCGTCCTGTTCGGCATCGGCTGGGGCATGTCCGGCATCTGCCCGGGGCCAGCGATCTCCCTGATCGCCTTCTGGCCGCCCGACCTGCTGATCTTCCTCCTCGCCATGTTCGTCGGTTCCTACGCCGGAGCGCTGATCATTCCGAGCGGTCGCGAGCGGCGGCTGGCGGTGGCGCGATGAGCACTCCGCAGTCGATCGTCGTCGGTGGCGGCCTGGCTGGCATGTCCGCTGCCATTGCCGTGGCCAAGGTCGGGCTCGATACTGTTCACCTCGCGCCAAAGGGGCCACCTGACCGGCGCACCTCGGCGCTCATGATGCCGACGGTGCAGTACCTGCAGTCAGCCGGACTGATCGGCGACGCCGCGGAAATCGGTCATCCGCTCACCCAGATCCGAATCATCGACGCGACCGGGCGGCTCGTTCGCGCGCCGGAGACCCTGTTTGACAGCGTGGAGGCGGGCCTCCCCGCCTTTGGGTGGAACTTCTCGAACGTGAAGCTGCTTGAACGTTTCGAGGCGGCTCGTTCGCGTCTCACCAACCTGCGGACAATCGAGCAGTCGGTCACATCCCTCGATAGGGTATCCGATGGTTGGCGGGTAGAACTGACGGACGGCAGCAGCATCGTCGCGCCGCT
Source organism: Devosia equisanguinis (assembly GCA_945888565.1). Lineage (GTDB taxonomy): Bacteria > Pseudomonadota > Alphaproteobacteria > Rhizobiales > Devosiaceae > Devosia_A > Devosia_A equisanguinis_A. The sequence goes on from CAMDAL010000025.1 coordinate 6,268, forward strand.
GCTGGTCGGTTCGGACGGCAAGAAGTCAATGGTGCGGACCGCTGCCGGTTTCCGCGCCCGCGAGAACGGCTTCACCGAAGCAGCGCTGGTCTGCGACCTGGAACTGGGCCGGCCGCTCGGGGGAGCATCGGTGGAGTTCCACTACCCGCGCGGGCCCTTCACCCTCGTACCCGCGGGTGGCAGCCGGGCCAACCTTGTTTGGATCGACGACCGCGACGTGCTCAAGGCGGCACAGGCGGCGGGCCCGGAAGAGTTGCGACAAACGTTCATCGACAAGTCGCAGCGCCTGTTCGGGGACATCAGGCTGCTTACCCCGGCGCACATGTTCATGCTCTCGACTCTCAGCGTCGATGAGGCGGGACATGACGGCGTGGTGCTCGCTGGCGAGGCCGCGCACGCCTTTCCCCCGATCGGGGCACAGGGCCTCAACCTCGGGCTCCGGGATGTGGCAGACCTGTCGGCAGCGTTGTCGGGTGTCGACCCCGACAACGCAGGCTGGGCCATTGCGGCAAGCGAAGACTATTCGCGCCGGCGCTCCGCCGACCTGGGGCGCACCGGTGGTATGGTCGATACGCTGTTCCGGTCGCTGCTGAGCGGCATGCTGCCGGCGCAGGCGATGCGGGCTGGCGGACTCTGGGCCCTCAAGCTCAGCCCACAGTTGCGCACACAGGCCTTCTCGGTGGGTATGGGGATCCGCTAGACGTCTCCGCTGGCCGTCAACGAAAAAGGGCGCCCCGGAGGCGCCCTTTCAATTCTTGCGGTGGCCTGGCGCTTACTGCGCGGCAGGCGCCGGAGTCGTGCCTTCAGCCGGGGTGGTCCCGCCGTCGAGCTGCTTGCGAAGCTCCTCGGCCCGGTCCTGCAGCTGCTGCTCAAGCGCCGACGGACCGGTGGTCTGGTTGTTGAATTCCTCGAAGGTCATCGCCGCCTCGCCGTCATAGACGGACGTAAAGCCGGCGAGCGTGATGTCGATCACCAGGTCCTTGTTCTGCCGGTTCTTGGCAGTCAGCTTCAGCGTGCCGCCCTTCTTGAGGCTGTTCACGTAAGCCTCGTTGATCACCAACTGGGTGGCGCAGGAGGTCGGGTCGCACAGCATGAAGGGGACGCGGATCGGCTTGCCGCCATCGATCTGCCAGGTGAGGCCGAACGGCAGTAGCACGCCAAGCGGTACCGCCGCGACGGCGAGCAGGCGGCTTTCCTGGCCCGGATCGTCTCGCAGCAGGAACGAGCCGAGGAACTGGCCGTTGGCCACGATGACCTGGCGCATGATGCAGGCCTTCTTGCCGTCGGCCAGCGGATCGCAGACCTTGAGCCAGTTCGTGCCGGGGGTCGCGGCCGGGGCGGCAGGAGTCGCCGGAGTGGCGTTGTCCTGCGCGAGCACCGACATGTTCGGCAGCATCAGCGCGGCGACCGCAAGGCCGGCAACAACGAGCTTCTTGAGGGTCATCGAGTATCCTTGTGGTTTCTACCAGGTCGTGGCTCCCCGGCCACTCTGAATTTCCGCGTTCTTGAATGCACGAAATCGGGCAATAACATGACGGCCCGCCGTTCCGGAAGACTTATCCGGCGAGTGTTGCCACTGCGCCCGTTTGTCCGGCAATCCGGGCCATTCGGGACAGAATCGCCGCCGTTCCCTTCAGCCTCGCATCCGGACTTGGCCAATCTCGGGCAAACACGAGTTTCTGATCGGGTCGTACGCGCACCTGCATCTGCCGGTCCGAGATCAGTTGCACCAGCCCCCCGGGGTTGGGGAACTCGTTGTTGCGCAGCGTGATGATGGCGCCCTTCGGACCGGCATCCACCTTTTCGACATTCGCCTGGCGGCACAGTGCCTTGACCAGTATGGTCTTGAGCAGCGCTTCCACTTCCGGCGGCAACGGACCGAAACGATCGATGAGCCCGGCACCGGCTTCGTCGATGTCGCGCATATCGGTGAGGTCACCGAGCTGGCGATAGAGCTGCATGCGTACCTGCAAGTCCGGCACGTAGTGTTCGGGAATCGCAACTGGCATGCCGAGCGAGATGGTGGGGCTCCATTCGCCTTTTTCCTCGTAGTCGGTGTCACCGTTGCGCAGCGCGGCGACAGCCTCTTCCAGCATCGCCTGGTAGAGCTCGAACCCGACTTCGCGGATGTGGCCGGACTGCTCGTCACCCAGCAGGTTGCCAGCGCCGCGAATGTCGAGATCGTGGCTGGCGAGCTGGAAGCCCGCCCCGAGGCTTTCCAGCGACTGCAGCACGCTGAGCCGGCGCTCGGCCGTGTCGTTGAGCTTGCGGTCGGGCGGGATGGTGAACAGCGCGTACGCCCGCTGTTTGGCCCGGCCGATGCGACCGCGTATCTGGTAGAGTTGGGCGAGGCCGAAATTGTCGGCGTGGTGCACCACAAGGGTATTGGCGTTCGGAATATCAAGACCGGATTCAACGATGGTGGTCGCGACCAGCACGTCGAACTTGCCGTCGTAAAAGTTGTTCATGATGTCATCGAGTTCGCCCGGCGCCATCTGGCCGTTAGCGACGACGAACGACACTTCCGGCACCTGCTGGCGCAGGAACTCGGCGATATCGGGTTGGTCCTTGATCTTGGGCACGACGTAGAATGCCTGCCCGCCGCGGTACTTCTCCCGCAGCAGCGCCTCGCGGACGCTGAGCGGATCGAAAGGCGAGATGAAGGTCCTGATGGCGAGACGGTCGACCGGCGGCGTCGCCAGCAGGCTCAGGTCGCGGACGCCGGTGAGGGCGAGTTGCAGCGTGCGCGGGATCGGGGTGGCGGTCAGCGTCAGCACATGGACGTTGCCCTTCAGCTCCTTCAGCCGCTCCTTGTGAGCAACACCGAAATGCTGCTCCTCGTCGACGATCAGCAGGCCCAGGTCCTTGAAGTCGACCGACTTCGAGAGAAGCGCGTGCGTGCCGACGACGATGTCGACCTTGCCCTCCCTGAGTTCCTGCTTGGTGCCCTTGAGCTGCTGGGCCGAGACCAGCCGCGAGGCCTGCGCAACGCGTAGCGGCAGTCCGGAAAAGCGGTCGCGAAAGTTGCGAAAATGCTGCCGCGACAGCAGCGTCGTCGGCACCACCACCGCCACCTGCCGCCCGGACATGGCGACGGCGAAGGCGGCGCGCAGCGCCACTTCGGTCTTGCCGAAGCCGACATCGCCACAGACGAGGCGGTCCATGACCTTGCCGGACGACAGGTCCTCGAACACCGCGTTAATGGCGACGAGCTGGTCCTCGGTTTCCTCATACGGGAACCGGGCGGCGAACTCCTCGTAGAGCCCCGGCTGGATGTCGATTGGCGGCACCAGCGTGAGCTGGCGCAGCGCGGCGATCTTGATGAGCTGGTCCGCCATCTCGCGGATGCGCTTCTTCAGCCGGCTCTTCTTGGCCTGCCAGGCGACGCCGCCGAGCTTGTCGAGCTCGCCGACATCGGTGCCGTAGCGGGTCAGCAGCTCGATGTTCTCGACCGGCAGGTAAAGCTTGGTATTGCCGGCGTACTCGATCTCGACGCAGTCATGCGGGGCGCCAGAGACCTCAATGGTCTTCAGCCCCAGGAAGCGGCCGATGCCGTGGTCGACATGCACGACCAGGTCGCCGGCAGCGAGGCTGGCAGCTTCGGTCAGCGCGTCTGAAGCCTTCTTGCGCCGCTTGGGACGCAGCAGGCGTTCGCCGAGGATGTCCTGTTCGGCCAGCACCAGCATGTCATCGGTGGCAAAGCCGGTCTCGAGGCCGAGCACGACGATGGCTGTCGTCTCGGCGGAGGTGGTCTCGGCGTCGCGCCAGTTCTCGGCGAGGCGCGGGTGTTTCAGGCCGTGGTCCTTCAGCACCTGCACCATGCGGTCGCGCGAGCCTTCGGTCCAGCAGGCGATGATGGTGCGGCGCTTCTTCTTCTGCTCGGCCTTGAGCAGGTTGGCCACCGCGGTGAACAGGTTGACGTCCTGCGCTTGCCGCTCGGCCGCGAAGCTGTGGGCCAGCCGGCCGCCGGCGTCATCGCCCTTCCGGCTGTCCGGAGCGAGGAACGGCGAAAGCTGCAGAACGCCGCCCTTGGGCGCGAGCGCGTAGAGCGCCTGCTCCATCTCGTAGAGCAGTTCGGGCTTGACCGGCTTGTAGGGCGCGGCGCCGGTGGTGTTTTTCTCGTGCCGGGCCTCTTCACGGGCGTCGTAGTAGTCGGCGACCTGCTTCTGGCGGTCTGCAAACGCTTCCTTCGCCTGCTCGTCGAAGACGAACGGGGCTTCGGCGGTATAGGCCGTCAGGTGGTCGAGGCGCTCGTAGAAGAAGGCGAGCCAATGCTCGACGCCGGGGTAGCGCTGGCCGGCGCTGACGGCGGCATAGAGTGGATCGTCGACGGTGTTGCCGCCAAAGGTGGCCGTGTAGCGCTGGCGGAAGCGCCTGATCCCATCCTCGGTCAGCAGCACTTCGGACATCGGCGCCAGCGCCATGCGCTTGAGGTTGCCTGTGGTGCGCTGGCTGTCGGGATCGAAGGTCCGGATCGATTCGAGCTGCTTGCCGAAGAAGTCGAAGCGCATCGGCGCTTCCTCGCCCGCCGGGAACAGATCGACGAGGCCGCCGCGCACGGCGTACTCGCCCTGTTCGCGCACCGTGGGAACCCGCAGATAGCCATTGCCCGAGGCCCAGGCGATGAGCCTTTCGCTGTCCACGACCTGTCCGGCTGCCGCCGAAAAGCTCATGCCGCGCACCACATCGAGCGGCGGCAGCTTCTGCACCAGCGCGTTGACGGTGGTCAGCACGATCGCACCCTTCACCGCGCCCGAGGCGATCGACGAAATCGTGGTCATGCGCGCCGCGATGGTCACGCCGTTGGGCGACACGCGATCATAGGGCAGGCAGTCCCAGGCGGGGAGTTGCAGCAGCGGATGTCCCGGCATCAACTGCTCGAGGATCTCCGCCATGCGCTGCATGCGGCGACCGTCGCGGGCGACGAAGACCGCCGCAACCGGCTCGTCGGCATGGACCTTCAGGCGATCCTCGACGAGACGCGCCAGTACCACCGGCTGCATGCCATCGGGGACATTGGAGAGGGTACGGTCGGGCCTGATGTCGGTCATGACGCGGTCTTGAAGGCGAGGAGGTCGGCCAGCATCTGGTGATCCGCGTCTGGCGGGGCAGGCTGGGTGCCGGTGAGCCAGTCGAAGAGGTCGGTGTCCACCTCGTCGAGAAGCACCTCGAAGCGATCGAGTTCCTCGGCCGTCAGCAAGGGGAGCTTGGCGTCAGCATAGGGGCCGAGAATCAAGTCCATCTCGCGGGTACCGCGATGCCAGGCGCGATAGCGTAGGCGGCGCAGTCGCATAGACAATTCTTCACCGGCGTCTTTTGAGGGGGCCATGAGCGGGGTCGTCTCGGGGAATGGAGGCTTCTGATACGCGCTTCTCCACCCGCTGTCACGCGCTCGCGGAATCCACTAGGTTCGCGACATGTCCCGGCCCCCTGCCCTCGATCCACTGTTTCGTTCGCTCCACTCAATCAAGGGTGTGGGGCCGCAGCTATCGGCCCTGCTGACCCGCTTCTTTGGGGCGCCCGAGGGGCAGGAGGCGATTGCGCTTGATCTGCTCATGCATATGCCGACCGGGGTGGTTGACCGGCGGCGGATGGATGGGATTGCGGGGACATTCCACAACCAGGTGGCGACGCTGAAGCTGCATATCGATCGGCATCTGCCGCCGCCGCGCGGTCGGCCCGGGGTGCCGCACCGGGTGTTCGCGCATGACGAGACCGGGGAGATCCAGCTGGTCTATTTCCGGGCGCAGGGCGGCTGGGTGGAGAAACTGCTGCCGGTTGGAGAAGACCGGTATGTCTCTGGGACGATTGGTTTTTTCAACGGCGAAAAGCAGATCACCCACCCCGACTACGTGGTCGAGGCCGACAAATTCGACGAGATGCCGCTGGTGGAGCCGGTCTACCCACTGACGCAGGGGCTGAGCTCGCGGGCGCTGACCAAGCTGACGCGGCAGGTGCTCGGGACGCTGCCGGAGTTGCCGGAATGGGGGACACCAGAGACTCTCGCCAACTTCAAGTGGCCGAGCTTTTTCAAAGCGATGCACCTGGCGCACGAGCCGGAGACGCCTGATGATGGGCAGCTCTGGTCGCCGGCCCGGATGCGGCTCGCCTATGACGAGTACCTGGCGGGGCAGCTGGCACTGCTGATTGTACGGTCGCAGCTGATCGCGCCACGCGGGATTGCGCGCAGGTTCAATGGGTTGATCACCGGAGCGGTGACGGCCGCCCTGCCCTATACGCTCACTGAGGGACAGCGGCTGGCGGTCGAGGACATTCTCGCCGACCTCGCGGCGCCGGAGCGGATGTCGCGGTTGGTGCAGGGTGACGTGGGGGCCGGCAAGACCGTCGTGGCCCTGATGGCGATGGCGGCGGTGGCCGAGAGCGGCGCCCAGTCGGTGATGATGGCGCCTACGGAACTGCTGGCAAATCAGCACTTTAGGTCGCTGGCACCGATCTGCGTGAAGGCCGGCCTCGGGGTCGAACTGCTGACCGGGAAGATGCCGGCGGCGGATCGGCGGGCGGCGCTGGCGCGGCTGAAGTCCGGCGAGAGCACCATTGCCGTCGGGACGCATGCGCTGTTCCAGGGCGGTGTGGAGTTCCACAACCTGGGGCTGACCGTCGTCGACGAGCAGCATCGGTTTGGGGTGCACCAGCGATTGGCGTTGTCCGAGAAGGGGATACACGCCGACCTGCTGGTGATGACGGCGACGCCGATCCCGCGGACGCTGGTGCTGACGCACTTTGGCGACATGGCCGTGTCGATCATCCGCGACAAGCCGCGTGGACGGCAACCGATTGATACGGCCGTGCTTTCCATCGGCGAGTACGCGCGGGTTATCCAGCGGTTGCAGGCGCGGATTGCCGAGGGGGCGCAGGCGTTCTGGGTCTGCCCGCTGGTCGAGGAGAGCGAGCACCTCGAGGTGATGGCGGCCGAGGAGCGGTTTGCAGAGCTCAGGAAGGTGTTCGGCGACCTGGTGGTGCTGGTGCACGGCAAGATGTCGGGGGCGGCAAAAGCTGAGGCGATGGAACGGTTTAGCCGTAACGACGCGAAGGTTCTGGTGGCGACGACGGTGATCGAGGTGGGGGTGGATGTGCCCAACGCGACCATCATGATCATCGAGCATGCCGAGCGGTTCGGGCTGGCGCAGCTGCATCAGTTGCGGGGGCGCGTCGGGCGCGGCAGCCAGCGCTCGGCGTGCCTGCTGCTCTACAAGGACCCGCTGTCGGAGACGGCGACGGCACGGCTGGAGACGATCCGGAAGACCGAGGACGGGTTCGAGATTGCCGAGAAGGATCTCGAACTCCGAGGCCAGGGCGACGTGCTCGGGACGCGGCAGTCGGGCATGCCGGGCTATCACCTGGCGGTGCCGGACGTGCACCGGCATCTGCTCGAGTGGGCGCATGCAGATGCCAAAGCGGCGCTGACGCGTAACCCGGGGCTGACCGGTCCGGAGGGTGAGGCGCTCAGGACACTGCTGTACCTGTTCCGGAAGGATCTGGCATTGCCCTTAATTCGGGCTGGATAAAGCCATGATGATGAACGGATTCTGAACGGGGTTTCGGGGGTGAGTGTGCCCGGAATTGCTGGGCTTGATTGTAAATGAACGTTTGGGAATGCGAATTTCAGCCACCTCTTTCCACCACTGATGGAGCTTACCATTGTGGTGGGCTGAGGGGATAAAGTGCGCGTCTCCCGGTCGGTGTCTGGACCGGCCCCGCCGCCATGCTGCGCGGTGGAGCCCCCCCCGATCACCCTCGGCGGACTAGTCGATCGCGTAGCGCTTCAGGACGTCGATTTCGACATAGCCGAGGACGGACTGGTGGGTGGCCGCGAGGACGACTTTCGGGGCCATGCCGGCTTCGAGTGCCTCGATCCAGCGGGGGGCGAGGAGGCACCAGTGGTCGCCTGCCTTGAGGCCGGGGAAGGCGTATTCGGGCATCGGGGTGGAGAGGTCGTTGCCCTTCGATTTCGAGTAGGCGAGGAAGGCGTCCGTGGCTTCGATGCAGACGGTGTGGCGCGCCTGGCCGTCGGGGCCGGTGATGCAATGGCCGGTGCGATAAAAACCGGTGAGCGGGCTCATCGAGCACGGCTTCAGCGGCTCGCCGAAGACGTTGAGTTCGGGCGGGCCCTCGAAGAATGGCTTATTCAACCGTCACACTCTTCGCCAGGTTGCGCGGCTGGTCGACGTCGGTGCCCATGAAGGTTGCGGTGTGGTAGGCGAGTAGCTGCACCGGGATGGTGGCGAGTATCGGGGCGACGAAGTTCGACACTTTCGGCAGCACGATGATCTCGGCGACGCCGTGGCCCACGGTCGCCGCGCCCTCCGCGTCGGTGATGAGGATGATCTTGCCGCCTCGGGCCGCGACTTCCTGCATGTTGGACAGGGTCTTCTCCATCAGGTCGTCGGACGGCGCGACGACGATAACGGGCATCTGCTCGTCGACGAGGGCGATGGGGCCGTGCTTCAGCTCGCCGGCGGCGTAGCCCTCAGCGTGGATGTAGCTGATTTCCTTGAGTTTCAGCGCGCCTTCCATGGCGATGGGGAACATCTGGCCACGGCCGAGATACAGCACATCCTTCGCCTTGCTGAGGCCCTTGGCGATGCGCTCGATCTCGGCTTCGGTGCTCAGCGCCTGCGAGACGGCGGAGGGCAGCTCGACGAGGGCGCGGACCAGTTCTGTTTCCTGGCCTTCGGCGAGCGTGCCGCGCGCCACAGCGGCGGCGACGGCGAGCGAGGCGAGCGCGGTCAGCTGGGCGGTGAAGGCCTTGGTGGAAGCGACGCCGATTTCCGGGCCGCAGAGGGTCGGGAACACCACCTGGCTTTCCCGCGCGATCGTCGACTCAGGCGAGTTCAGCAGCGCGGTGATATACTGGCCTTCGCGGGCGCAGTAGCGGAGCGCAGCGAGGGTGTCGGCGGTCTCGCCCGACTGCGAGATGAACAGGCTGGCGCCGCCCGGCGACAGCGGCGGCTCGCGGTAGCGGAACTCGCTCGCCACATCGACATCGACCGGCAGACGGGCATAGCGCTCGAACCAGTATTTCGCGACGAGGCCGGCATAGTAGGCGGTGCCGCAGGCCGAAATGGTGAGGCGGGTCAGCGATTTGAAATCGAAGGGCAGCTTTTCACGCAGGGCCACCTTTTCAGCGCCCATGTCCACGTAATGGCTGAGGGTGTGCGAGATGGTTTCAGGCTGCTCGTAGATCTCCTTCGCCATGAAATGGCGGTGGTTGCCCTTGTCGACCAGCAGCGCTGAAGCGTTAGAGACCAGCATCTCGCGCTTGACGATGGCGTCCTCGCCGTCGCGGATGGTGACGCCGTCCTTGGTCATCACCGCCCAGTCGCCATCGAGCAGGTAGCTGAGGCGCGAAGTGAAGGGCGCTAGCGCCATGGCGTCGGAGCCGAGGTACATTTCGGTGGCACCGTAACCGATGGCGAGCGGCGCGCCGCGGCGGGCGGCGATCAGCAGCGCGTCCTGCCCCTTGAACATGAAGGCGAGTGCAAAGGCGCCGCGCAGCGACTTCAGGGTGCGGGCGACCGCCAGCTCGGGATCGAGGCCGCGATCGAGTTCGCGGGTGACCCAGAGGGCGACGGATTCGGTGTCGGTCTGGGTCTTGGGCAGATAGCCGTCCTTGGCCAGGTCCGCGAGCAGCTCGCGGAAATTCTCGATGATGCCATTGTGGACAACGGCGACCTTGTCGGTGGCGTGGGGGTGAGCGTTGCCCTCGGTCGGCGCGCCATGGGTGGCCCAGCGGGTGTGTCCGATGCCGATATTGCCGGCGAGCGGCTCGAAATCGAGCTTGGCGCGGAGGTTGCCGAGCTTGCCTTCGGCGCGGCGGCGGCTGATCTGGCCGGACTCCAGCGTCGCAACGCCAGCGCTGTCGTAGCCGCGATACTCGAGGCGCTTCAGGGCGTCGACCAGCCGGGGCGCGACGGGTTCAGTGCCGATGATTCCGACGATGCCGCACATGGATGCCAGGCTCCTCTATCAGTTTGTGGTCCGGCCCCACCGCCTCCTCCCCCTTGGTGGGGGAGGATAGTGGAGCTTGGCGGCTTGCCGCCTAGCGGAACTGAGGAGAGGGGGTGGCCCGGCGTAATACCCCCTCTCCTCAGCTTCGCTAGGCCGCTTTGCGACCAGCTTCGCTATCCTCCCCCACCAAGGGGGAGGAGGCGCGGCGGCGAGCGCCTATTCCAACTGGTGCACGCATCGAGATGCTCATGGTTGCTTCTTCGCCCGTTTGATGGCTTCGGCGCGGGCGCGCAGCTTTGGCGCGTAGCCGGGCTTGTTTTCCTGGCGGGCGCGGCTGATGGCCAGCGCTTCGGGCTCGACGTCCTGGTTGATGGTGCTGCCCGACGCGGTGTAGGCGCGATCACCCACAGTGACCGGAGCGACCAGAGAGGTATGGGAGCCGATGAAGACGTCCTCGCCGATGAGGGTTTTTGACTTGTTCACGCCATCGTAGTTGGAGGTGATGGTGCCGGCGCCGATGTTGGTGCGGGCGCCGATTTCGGCGTCGCCGAGATAGCTCAGGTGGCCGGCCTTTACGCCGTCGCCGAGGATCGATTTTTTGACCTCGACGAAGTTGCCGAGGTGGACGTTGTCGCCCAGCGTCGCACCGCCGCGGATGCGGGCGAACGGGCCGATGGTGGCGCCATGCCCGATCACCACATCCTCGATGTCGCAGAAGGCGCGGATCTCGACGCCATCGCCGATCTTCACGCCAGGGCCGAACACCACATTGGGGAAGATGGTGACGTCGCGGCCGATCTCGGTGTCATAGCTGAAATAGACGGTGGACGGGTCGCGCAGGGTAACGCCTGAGCGCATAAAATCGTCGCGGCGGAGTTGCTGGAACTGCGCCTCGGCCTGCGCCAGCTTGCGGCGGTCGTCGACGCCGATCACCTCGTTGGCGTCGGCCTCGACGAACTCGACGCGGCGGCCGTCGGCGTTGGCGAGTTCGACGGCGTCGGTGAGATAGAACTCACCCTTGAGGTTGGCGTTGCCGATGCGATCGATGACGGCGCGCAGGGTATCGGCGCGAAAACCCATGATGCCGGAATTGCAGAGGCCGACCTGGCGTTCGTCCTCGGTGGCATCCTTGTGCTCGCGGATGGCAAGGAGGCGGCCGTTCTCGGTGAGCAGCCGGCCGTAGCCGGTGGTATCGGCCGGGCGGAAACCGACGACGACGATGTCGGCGCCCGCATCGAGGCGTTCGGCAATTCCCGAGAGCGTCGCCTTCGAGACAAGTGGCGTGTCGGCGTAGAGGACGATGACGTGGCCTGCGGCGTCCTTGTAGATCGCTTCGGCCTGGCGGACCGCGTGGCCGGTGCCCTTGCGCTCATGCTGGGTGGCGAAGCTGGCATTGGGGGCGATGCCGGACACCATCTTCTCTACGGCATCATGACCCGGCCCGATGACCACGGCGAGCGAAGTGCTGCCAGCCGCAACTGCCGTGCGCACGGCGTGGCCGACCATCGGCAGACCGCCGACCTGGTGCAGAACTTTCGGGAGTGCCGATCGCATCCGGGTGCCCTCGCCTGCGGCAAGGATGATCGACAGCAGTTCAGTCATCGGTGTGGCCCCTTGCAGCCGAAGCGGTCCGGCGGTTCCGCCGCCGCGCCTTCCGGGATTCGCGGTTTCCCCTGCGTTTATGGCACCAAGATGTTGGGAATCCGATAACGCGGTTAGCCAGTGGTAAACTGAGTTTGCCGATTCGTGGCCGATGGAGACCCGCAAGTGAAGGCCGCCGACCAGTTCCGCTCATCCGACGTCACCAAGTGGGGCATTACGGCCCTTGTCGTCTGGGGTATCGCGGTGCTCGGCGCCAACCTCAGCGGCCTCGTGCCCCCGGCCGTACTGGCATCGCTGCACGCCTCGCGGGTGGAGGGCGCGACCATGGGGCAATTGCGGGCCCAGGTGGTGGCGCTGCAGGCCGAATCCACCCGGGCGAAGCGCGAGGCCACAGAGTTGCTGGCCAGGTTCAACATGAACGAGGATTCGACAGCGTCGGTGACCAAGCGGGTCGGGGCGCTGGAAGTGAGCATCCCCAAGCTGGTGGAACAGCAGCTGGCGAGCGCCAACATCCAGCG
>CAMDAL010000026.1 GCA_945888565.1 Devosia equisanguinis
CGATGCGGCCCCCTCGGTGGCCTGTCAGTCCGCGAAGCCGCCGTCCTTCCATGCCCGCCTTGGCGTAACTGCCTACGCCGTGCTAGACACCGCGCCTTGCCGGACAATCCGGCAACCAACCCAATCCCGGAGATTGAAATGACGATCAAGGTGACGTTCCCCGACGGTGCAACTCGCGACTATGCGCGTGGCACCACCGGGACCACCGTGGTCGAATCCATCTCCCCCAGCCTCGCCAAGCGCACGGTGGCGATGAAGTGGAATGGCGTGCTCTCCGACCTCAGCGACGCGCTTGAGGCCGATGGCAAGATCGAGTTCGTCATGCGCGACAGCGCCGATGGCCTCGGGCTGATCCGCCACGATGCCGCGCACGTCCTCGCCGAGGCGGTGCAGGAGCTGTGGCCAACGACGCAGGTCACCATCGGCCCGGTGATCGAGAACGGCTTCTACTACGACTTCAAGCGCGACACCCCGTTCTCGGAGGACGATTTCCCGACCATCGAAAAGAAGATGGCCGAGATCGTGGCGCGCGGCGCTGCCTTCACCAAGGAAGTGTGGACCCGCGACGAGGCGAAGCGCGTCTTCGCGGCCAAGGGCGAAAACTTCAAGGTCGAGCTGGTCGATGCCATTCCGGCCGACCAGATGATCAAGATCTACAAGCAGGGCCAGTGGTTCGACCTCTGCCGCGGCCCGCATATGCGCTCGACCAAGGATATCGGCACCGCCTTCAAGCTGACCAAGGTGGCCGGTGCCTACTGGCGTGGCGACAGCAACAACCCGGTGCTGAGCCGCCTCTACGGCACGGCGTTCGCGTCGCAGAAGGAACTCGACGAGTACCTGCACATGCTCGAGGAAGCCGAGAAGCGGGATCACCGCAAGATCGGCAAGGAGCTCGATCTCTTCCACCTGCAGGAAGAAGCGCAGGGCTCGGTGTTCTGGCACCCCAAGGGCTTCACCATCTACAACCAGATGGAAGCCTATATCCGCCGCCGTCTCAACACCTCGGGCTATGTCGAGGTGAAGACGCCGCAGCTGATGAGTTCGAAGTTCTGGATCGCCTCGGGGCACTGGGGCAAGTACCGCGAAAACATGTTCGTGGTGCCCGACGAGGTCCCCGGGACCGAGGAAGATGGCCCGGTGCTGTCGGGCAAGGGCGATCTGATGGCCCTCAAGCCGATGAACTGCCCCGCCCACATCCAGATCTTCAACCAGGGTATCAAGTCGTACCGCGACCTGCCCATTCGCATGGCCGAGTTCGGCTGCTGCCACCGCAACGAGGCCCATGGTGCACTGCACGGCCTGATGCGGGTGCGGCAGATGACGCAGGACGATGCCCACATCTTCTGTACCGAGGAGCAGATCCAGGCCGAGACCGAGCGTTTCGTGCACCTGCTCTACTCGGTGTACGAGCACATGGGCTTCGAGAACGTCGTCATCAAGCTGGCGACGCGGCCGGAGAAGTTCGGCGGCACCATCGAGCGCTGGGACGCGGCTGAGAAGTCGCTCGGCGATGCGCTGCTCGCCACCGGCTACAAGTTCGAGATCGCGGAGGGGGAGGGCGCCTTCTATGCGCCCAAGCTCGAGTTCCACCTGAAGGATGCGATCGGCCGGTCCTGGCAGGTGGGCACGCTGCAGCTCGACTACGTGCTGCCTGAGCGGCTCGGCGCCATGTACGTCGCCGAGGACGGGACCAAGAAGTACGCGGTGATGCTGCACCGCGCCATTCTCGGCTCGCTCGAGCGCTTCATCGGCATGCTGATCGAGCACTATGCCGGCCGGATGCCGATGTGGCTCGCCCCGACCCAGGTCGTGGTCGCCACCATCGTGTCGGAGGCCGACGACTATGCGCAGAAGCTGGTCGATCGCCTGCGGGCCGGCGGTATCCGCGCCGAACTCGACGCCCGCAACGAGAAGATCAACTACAAGGTGCGCGAGCACTCGGTGCAGAAAGTGCCGCTGATGTTCGTGGTCGGCAAGCGCGAGGCCGAGGAGGGCACCGTGTCGGTCCGCCGCCTCGGCACCGAGGGGCAGAAGGTGATGCCGGCGACCGACGCCGTCGTCGAGCTGATGGCCGAAGCCGTGCCGCCGGACCTCAAGGCAAAGCAGGCCGCGTAAGAACGAAGGGCGCCCACGAGGCGCCCTTTTTCATCTCAGGCAGCGGCGATATGGATGGTGATCCGGCAGCTTTCGCGCGGGCGCTGCACTGGCGCCGTGCGGCAGAGGATGCGCGCCGGACTGCCTGTGTCGTTGCGGTAGGCATACCAGGCGCTGGCGGGAATGCGGACGAAGTCTCCGCCGCGCACCCAGCCGGTCATGCCGTTGATCATCACCTCGAGCACGCCCTCCTCGACGAGGATGATCGTTTCGGCCTGTTCCTGCATGTACGGCCCCACCTGCGCCCCGGGCTGCACCACATGTGGCTGGCCGTGGTAGCCGATGCCGGCCCCGCACGGGTTGGCGATATGGAAAACCTGCTCGCCTGCAATGAAGAATGCGCGTCTCGACATCTCTGGCTCCCCCAGCCGCGAAGCCCCCTTCGCCCCGCCGAACGTAAGCGCGGTACGATGAATGGGAGTTGAACGGTGTCGTGGGGAGAACAGTCGCTCAGCGGCTTCCGATGGCGTCGTGGAAGTGTACGCCGAGTTCCTTCAGCGAGCGCCACATCACCGTGCAGCCCTGCGGCCGGACCTTCGCGACCATCAGGTCGAAGGTGCGGGGGATGTTGGAGACGGTTCCGCTCACCACTTCCAGCTTGGCGCCGGTGTCGGAGAGGTTGCGGATGATGCAAAGGACGCGGGTCCGGCCGCCGTCGAACGCGATCGTGGCCTCGATCATCGTGTTGCGGCGCGGGGAAAGGCGTTGCTCGAGGCGAGTGTCCACTATGGGCTCCTGAAACCTGCGCGGACCGTGACAGAGCGGGGTGTGAAAATCGCTTACGCGAAGGGTAAAATTAGTGCTGCGCCGGAAGTGGTTAGGTCAGCCCCGTCATTTTCAGCCCCTGCAGGTAGCGCGACAGCAGCGAGGGATACATGAACCGCAGCCCGGCACGAGGCGCAAGGTCTGGCGCTCATTGCGTTCCACGAGGCGGGAGTATCCCACAACGTCCAGCGATACGATCGGGACCAGGCGGCGGTCGGGTTGTGCCATGCGGATATGCTTCTGCTGCAGCGCGCCTATATGGCATCGGCGAGTAGGACACTGATAGCGCTTGCAGAAACGATGCAGGTTGTTGCTGCGGTTTTCCCGCTTGTGCTGCACAACGGCAAGTCGATCCGGCTACGATGCCTCGCGCCAACCCGGGTTACGCAGCAGCGATTCGAGTGTACTGGCCGGCATCGGCCGGGCGAAAGCGAAGCCCTGCAGCATGTCGCAGCCCAGTCCGCGCAGGATGTCGGCCTGCTCGTAGGTCTCGACGCCCTCGGCTACCACCTTGATGCCGAGCGAACGCCCGATATCGATCAGCGAGCCCACAAGCTGCTGCTGGCTGCGCGAAGTACTCAGTTCTTCGATGAACTGGCGATCGATCTTGAAGCGCGTCGGCCTTAGCCTCAACAGGCTGAGGATCGAGGCGTGGCCGGTGCCGAAATCGTCGATCGAGAGGTCGATGCCGAGGTCGCGAATGCGGTCGAGGTTCCAGCGCACCGTGTCGTCGAGGTCATCGAGGAAGATCGATTCGAGCAGCTCGAAGCTCAGCGTGCCGGGCTCGAACTTGATGTCGCGCAGCGAAGCAACCAGCCGCTCATCGCTCAGCCGGCGGAACGAGACGTTCACCGATACGCCGGGCACCTTCAGCCCGGCCGCCCGCCATGCGTTGAAGTCGTCCAGCGCCTTGTGCAGGATCACGCTGTCGATCGCGGTGACGACGTTGAGGTCCTCGGCCACGCGCAGGAAGCGGGCAGGGGGCAGGATTCCCTCCTTGGGATGCCGCCAGCGCGCCAGCGCCTCGACCCCGCAAAGCTCCATCGTCCGGGCGTCAAACAAGGGTTGGTACCAGGGCAGGAACTCCTCCTGTTCGATCCCTTGCAGGATCTGGTCGGCAAGGTGTTTGGTGTGGACCGCCTCGGCCTGCAGCGCCTCGGAGAAGAACTCGAAGCAGTTCTTGCCACGCGCCTTGGCCCGGTAGAGCGCAATGTCCGCATCGATCATCAGCCGCACCGGATCGATGCTTGCCCCGTGCTGTGCCGCAATGCCGATCGAAGCGCCGAAACGGCAGTGGTGCCCATGGTAGGGCACCGGCTGCCGCATCTGGTCGACGATAGCGCGCGCCAGCTCGATCAGCCGGTTCTGGTCGCCCGAATAGGAGCACACGACGATGAACTCGTCGCCGCCGACTCGCGCCACGAAGTCGCATGGCCCGAGGTTGCTCCGCAGCAGTTCGGCCGCGTGCACCAGCATGGCATCGCCGGCGATGTGGCCGAGCGTGTCGTTGATCTGCTTGAAGCGGTCGAGGTCGATATGCAGCAGGGCAACGCTCGCGCCGTTCTGTTGGGCCTCCGCTGCGCGCTCGGAGAGCACCTGGTCGAGGTAGCGACGGTTCGGCAGCCCGGTCAGCGTGTCGTGCAACGCGTTGTGTTCGATCCGCGCCTTGGCGGCTTCCAGTTCGAAGTTGCGCGCCTCGGCCAGGTCTTTGGCCCGCTGCAGTTCGCGATGCGCCGCAACTTCCTCGGTCTCGTCCCAGTTCACGCCCAGCATGCGTGGTATCCCGAGTGAATCGCGGTACCAGCGACCCTGGGTACGAACGATCCGCTCCTGCTTGTTGTCCTGCCGGATAATGCGGAACTCGGACACGTAGGTGGAACGGGCCTCGACGGCACTGTTGACCCTGTGCTGGGCGATTGCTGCATCTTCGGGATGCAACGCGTTCTCCCACATCGTCGCCCCGATGGGGAGGTCGTCGGAAATGCCGTAGATCTCCCGCACCTGGCCGTCCCAGAACAGCTCTCCGGTGTCGAGATTTGCCTCGAAGAGCCCGATGCGCGACACTTCCAGCGCCAGTTCAAGCCGGCGCGACAGCCGCAGCAACTGATCCTCGGCAGTCTTCTGTTCGGTGATGTCGGTGTCGGTGCCGATGATGCGCTTCGGCTTGCCGTCGGGAAACCACTCGATCGGCGAGCCGAGGCTCGAGATCCAGATGTATTGCCCGTTCCGGTGCCGCTCGCGATACTCCATGTGGACGCGCCGCACCTCGCCATTGTGCTGCTGGCGGATCAGCTCGAGGATTCGCGGCAGGTCCTCCGGGTGCACCCTGTCCGCCCACACGTCATGCGGGTCCCCGTCGTCGCCGTCGGGATTCATGCCGCGCATCGTCCGCCAGGTGCGCGAATGGTAGACGACGCCGGTGCTGAGGTCGGAATCCCAGACGCCCTGGCGCGCGCTTTCGAGCGCCATCTCCCAGCGGCTTTCCGAGCGGTCGAGTGCCGCCGCAATGTCGCGCAGCGCACTGACGTCGTGTACCAGACCCCACAGCGTATCACCGTCGGCGCTGACGATGCCGGTCGCCAGGTGGTGGTGGCCATCGGGCAGCGGAATGGCCAGTTCAATTGTCGGGGCAGCCGTGTCGGCCCGGACCTGCCTGATCGCCGCGAAAAGCGTCCGGCGGCCTCCCAGGCCGCGCAGCAACTGCCGAAGGTTCGGTTGGCTGTCGCGGCCGAGCATGGAAAGCAGCCCGGGGGAACAGGTCAGGCCACCCGCAGGCGACCACGACCACCGCCCCAGACCGGCAAGGCGTTCTGCCTCGGCGAACTGCCGGGCGACCTGATCGGGGATAGTTCCGCCTATCGCCGAAATATGCCGGGTCCGCTGTGAAGCCTTCATGCTCGCACGATCCTCGCGGTCCAACCCCTCGGACCTGAGTTGCAAGCTTTGACCGGGCCCGCTTTAAATTCCCTTACGGAATTGCCTCATTGGCGATCAGGCTGCACACGTCCTGGCCCGTTCGAGCAGCAGGTCGCGCTCGGCCTCGTTGCGTGTCATCTGGGCCGCGCGTTCAAATTCGGCCCGAGCCTCGCCGGTCCGGCCGAGCTTCAAGAGGAAGTCGCCACGCACCGCAGGCAGCAGGTGATAATGCTTCAGTGCCGGCGCATCGCCCAGCGCATCGAGCAGCAGCAGCCCCTTCGCCGGGCCGAAGGCCATGGCGTGCGCCACGGCCCGGTTGAGCTCCACCACGGGGCTTGGCATGACAGCTGCGAGCAGATCGTAGAACCCGGCAATCGCCACCCAGTCAGTGTCGGCCGCCTGTCGGGCCCGCGCGTGGCATGCCGCGATCGACGCCTGCAGCGCGTACGGTCCGGCGGCGCCGCCCTGTTCCACTGCGCGCTGCAGCGCCGAAAGTCCGCGCCGGATCAGCATCTGGTCCCATTTGCTGCGGTCCTGGTCGAGCAGCAGCACAGGCGTTCCGTCGCGCCCGGCACGCGCCGGCATCCGCGACGCCTGCAGCTCCATCAGGGCCACGAGGCCATGCACCTCTGGTTCGTCCGGCGCGAGCCCGGCGAGCACGCGGCCCAGCCGCATCGCCTCCTCGCAGAGCTGCGGCCGGGTCCAGTCCGTGCCCGAGGTGGCGGTGTAGCCCTCGTTGAAGATCAGGTAGAGCACTTCGAGCACCGAGCCGAGCCGCGCCACCCGATCCGCGCCCCGCGGCACCTCGAACGGCAGGCCGGCTTCGGCGAGGGTCTTCTTGGCCCGCACGATCCGCTGCGCCACGGTGGCTTCCGGCACGAGGAAGGCCCGCGCGATCTCGTCCGTGCTCAGCCCGCCCAGCAATCGCAGCGTCAACGCCACGCGCGCTTCCGCCGATATGGCCGGGTGGCACGAGGTGAAGATCAGCTTCAGCAGGTCGTCGCCGACATCGTCGTCGAGCGGCGTATCGAGGTCGGGAGCCGTCTGTTCCTCCTCCCGCATGTCGTGGCCCAGTTCGTCGAGCTTCCGCGCCACCATCTTGTTGCGCCTGAAATAGTCGATGGCGCGTCGCTTAGCCGTCTGCATCAGCCAGGCGCCGGGGTTGCGCGGCACACCCTCGGCCGGCCAGTGCTTCAGCGCCACGATCAGCGCATCCTGCGCCAGTTCCTCGGCCAGCCCGACATCGCGCACGATGCGGGTGAGCCCGGCAATCAGCCGCGCCTGTTCGAGTCGGAAAGTGGCCGCAATGGCCCGCTGCGTGTCGCGTTCGGAAGTCGGTTCGCTCATGGCGGCGGATCAGACCAAATCTGATCCGCCGCTTCAAGCAAGCGCTAGACAGCGTCGCCGGTCTTGTCCCGCATTACCTGCTCGCGCGCCTGCAGTTCAGGGGTGAAGGCGTCGCCGAAATCCTCCATCGAGACGAAGCGGCGCAGTTCCAACTGCACGTTGCCATTGCCGTCTTCGGGCGGCCACTGCTTCACCCACTCGATCGCCTCTTCGTACGAAGCGACGTCGATCACCGTGTATCCGGCGATCAGTTCCTTCGCTTCGGCGAACGGTCCGTCAATGACGGTCGGCTTGCCGTTCGAGAAGCTGATCGTGGCGCCGTAGCGGCTCGGCTTCAGGCCGTCGCCGCCCACCATAACGCCGGCAGCCACCAGCTTTTCGTTGTAGGCCGTCATCGCCTCGATCAGTTCGGTCGAGGGCATTGCCTCGGCTTCGGTCTCGGTATCGGCCTTGCGGATGATCATGAAACGCATGTCGAATTCCTCTCTTGGGCTTACGACTGGGCCGACCGGGCGCGCAGTTCGCCTTCCTTTGCCAACACTTCGGGCGGAAGCGCATCGCCGAAATCGGCCGCCTCGAACACCCGCATCAGTTCGATCGTCTCGCCCTCGCCGAAGGGAATGCGGCGCACCCAGCTCAGTGCCTCTTCCTTGTCCTTGGCGCTGATCAGCCAGAAGCCGGCGATCAGTTCCTTGGTCTCGGCGAACGGCCCATCCTTCACGGTGAGCTTGCCACCCTGGCTGGTCACCCGCGCGCCCTCCTTGGACGGGTGCAGGCCCTCGGCGGCCAGCAGCACGCCGGCGTTGACCAGTTCTTCGTTGAACCGGCCCATGGCCTCGAATACCTCGGGTCCGGGCATCACCCCGGCCTCGGTGTCGGCAGTCGCCTTGACGATGATCATGAAGCGCATTTGTCGTCTCCTTTTGCGGCAGCATCGCACCCGACCGGACGATTTCAAGCTGCCTCTGATGACACGACGAGCGGAGCAGGGCGCGATCGACACGCCCTGCTCAGATTTTTGAAGAAAGTTTCGACCTCGGCTGACGCTGGCTAGTCCGCGTCGGCAACCCGGTCGGCGTAGCCGGTGACCTTGGCCGCCAGCGAGGCTTCCATGAAGTCGTCCAGGTCGCCATCGAGCACGGCCGAGGTGTTCGACGTCTCGTGGCCGGTCCGGAGGTCCTTCACCATCTGGTATGGCTGCAGCACGTAGGAGCGGATCTGGTGACCCCAGCCCACGTCGGTCTTGGCGGCGGATTCGGCGTTCGCGGCCTCTTCGCGCTTCTGCATCTCGGCTTCGTAGAGACGCGCCTTCAGCATCGCCATGGCGGTGGCGCGGTTCTTGTGCTGCGACCGTTCGGCCTGGCAGGCGACGATGATGCCCGACGGGATATGCGTGATGCGGATCGCCGAGTCCGTGGTGTTGACGTGCTGTCCGCCAGCGCCCGACGAGCGGTACGTATCGACCTTCAGGTCGCTTTCGCTGATCTCGATGTTGATCGTGTCGTCCACCACCGGATAGACCCATGCCGACGAGAAGCTGGTGTGGCGGCGGGCCGCGCTGTCATAGGGCGAGATCCGGACGAGGCGGTGCACGCCCGATTCCGTCTTCAGCCAGCCATAGGCGTTGTGACCGGAAATCTTGACCGTCGCCGACTTGATGCCGGCTTCTTCGCCGTCATGCATTTCCATGACTTCGATCTTGAACTTCCGCCGTTCGGCCCAGCGCGTGTACATGCGCAGCAGGATGTTGGCCCAGTCCTGGCTTTCCGTGCCGCCAGCGCCCGAGTGAATTTCGAGATAGGCGTCGTTGGCGTCGGCTTCGCCCGAAAGCAGCGTCTCCACCTGGGCGGAGCGGGCTTCCTTCAGGGCTTCGTGCAGCGCCTGCTCGGCTTCCTTGACCACATCGGCGTCGCCCTCCGCGTCGCCCATCTCGATGAGCTCGGAGTTGTCGCGCACGGCGGCTTCCAGCGCCTTGACGGCCTTGACCTGGACGTCAAGCTCGTCGCGCTTCTGCATGATCGGGCGCGCCTTCTCGGGGTCGGCCCAGAAGTCGGGGTGCTCGGTCCGGGCTGTCAGGTCGTCGAGACGGGCTTCGGCTGTATCCCAGTCAAAGATGCCTCCTCAGCAGGCTTATGACCTGCTCGATTTCGGACACGACCTTGGCGATTTCGGCGCGCATTACTCTTCCTTCCGGATGTCGAGCCCCATGTAGTTGAGACCAAGGGATGGATCAACCCATGCTTTCCCCTGTCCCAACCGCATGATAGGCACAGCGGGACTTCGAGGGTGACTAAGTGCCGGACACGATTGAGCGGATCAGCTTCGTATCGAGCGGCACGCCGGAGGCCAATGCGGCCGCCGAGTCGCTGCGGACGCGCTACGGCGACCTCCCGTTCGAGCAGGCCGAGGCGATAGTGGCGCTGGGCGGCGACGGCTTGATGCTGCAGACGCTGCATCGGACGATGAAGACGGGCGTGCCGGTTTACGGCATGAACTTCGGTTCGATCGGCTTCCTGATGAACCAATTCTCCGCCGACGACCTGCCACGGCGGATCGGCGCGGCGAAGCCGACCAAGATCTACCCCTTGGAGATGACGGTTCGCTGCGACGACGGCAGCGAGCACACGGCGCTGGCACTCAACGAAGTGTCTCTGTTCCGCATGACTTACCAGGCGGTGAAGGTCGAAATCCTGGTCGATGGACATCCCCGGCTCGAGGAACTGATCTGCGATGGCGTGCTGGTGTCGACGCCGGCCGGCTCGACAGCCTACAACCTCTCGGCACACGGACCAATCCTGCCGATCGGCTCGTCGCTGCTGGCGCTGACGCCGATCTCGCCGTTCCGTCCGCGGCGCTGGCGCGGGGCCATCCTCGGCAACGAGGCGGTGGTGACGTTCCGCACCCGCGAGGCGGAGAAGCGCCCGGTCAGCGCCGTCGCCGACAATGTTGAGTTCCAGCGGGTGCTCGAAGTAACCGTGCGCGAGAACCGAACCCGCGGCGTCAGCCTGCTGTTCGATCCCGGCACCGGGCTCGATGAACGCGTTCTGAGCGAGCAGTTCCGCTATTAGGCTGCAGGCAGGGCAAGGATTGGTTCGCCGGCATAGGGCTCGGGCAGGGCGAGTTCGTTGCCGGCAGGCGTAGCGGCGAAGCCGGCCATGACGCCGCGGGCGGCGCGGCGGGCGAGGATGACGTTCTGTTCGCTGAGATAGGTGAAGGCTTCCTCGAGCTCCGGCGGGATGTTGCCGCGATGCTCGGCGATCAGTTCTTCGGTCAGTGCGGTGACGACGAAGTGGCGGGCGGAGAGGTCGTCGGCGAGGTCTGCGGCGCGCGCGTGCGCGATGAGCCGCGCCAGCATGTTGCGCACGGCCTCGTTCAGCCCGCAGCGTACGAACAGGGCATTGAGCGCGGCGCGGCTGCCGTGCTCGAGCAGGGTGAACACCTTGTCGCGCGGCGTCTCCGCCAGTTCGGCGACGCAATCGGCGAAGAACAGCACATGGCCCTGCACGATGGCATGGAGCAGCACGCGGGTGGAGACCATGTCGGTCTCGACCATGTCCGCGGCGTAGGGCGCGCGCCCCGCCGCTGCCTCGGTTTCGCCGATGCCGGTCAGCGCCGTGTCAGTGGCATCGCGGAGAATGCGGTCAAGTCGCGGCGCCGCCACGGCTCCGGCAACGATGCGGGTCGCACGCAGCGCAGCCGCGACCGATTGCACGAGCAGCAGGCGCGATGCAGCGGGAAGGTCGTGGCGGGCCAGCAGGGCGCCCCGGACTTCGGCGTCTTCCACGCCATGCTCGCTGGCGATGCGGGCCAGCAACTCGGCCGGCAAGGTTTCGCCGTCGCGGGAAAGAATTTTCAGCGCCAGCGCCCGGCCGCCTGTCGCGACCAGCGCTTCGGTGACCCGGGTCGACAGCCGCTCGCGCTGCGCCACGGCGAGCAGCATCGGCTCATCGGCCGAGCGGATCAGCACCATCAGGTCGGCGTCGACCAGCGCCGGGGAGTATTGCGCCACCGCGCGCGAAATCACCGGGCTGTCCTGCAGCAGGGCGAGAAGGAGGGGGCGGGGCGCTTCGGTCGCGTGCAGCAGCCCGTAGGCGAGGGCGCCACGCACGCGAACCGACGGGTCATCGAGGAAGTCGATCAGCGAGGCATAGAGCGCCGCATGCTCGTCGGCGGGGCCGGAATGGCTAAGGTAGGCCAGCGCCGCGATATGCGCCGCCCGTCCCCGCTCCTCGCTGTCTCGCGACTGGCTGAGGGCGACGAAATCCTGGTACCCAACCATCCAACTCTCCGGCACACCGTCGAAAAAGACGATAGCCGGGCAAGGTTTAAGGAACGGTTCACCCTGTGGGCTTACTCGCCGTTAACCGGTTTCGCCCCCGGTGTCAGCGGCTGCGCCTGCCCCTGGCCGTACAGTTGGGTGAACAGGGCAGCACCCTGCGCCTCCTCGGCCGGGCTGATCAGCGTACGCCCCTGGATCTCGCCGGCATTCGAGAACAGCGCGGTGAAGCTCATGTCCTCCGGGCCGAAGCGCGAGGGCAGCGGCGTGGCATCCGGCCACTTGCCCTGCTTGTCGTTGACCAGTTGCTGGGCCGAGAAGTTCGTGCCGGCGGGAGCGACGGTGGTCGATGCGCCGCCATGCTTGGCCACCAGCACTTGGTAAACGTCCCGGATCGAGCGCGCCTGCCCGTCCTCGTAGAAGATCGTAGGGTTGGCCTTGGCCTGGCGCGGGAACAGCTTTGCGGCGCTCTGGTTCGGGTCGGCCAGCCCCGCGTCGAAGAACTTTGCCGCCCCGTTCGCGCCGAGGAAGTGCGCGATGTAGAGTTCCCCCGGGCTCGGCATGCGGCCGAAGCGCTGGTACAGGTAGTCCCCGTTCGAGCGGGTGAACGCCGCGGCGAGGTCCGAAGCCACTTGCGGGTCTTCACGCAGTTTCAGAACTTCCGCCCGCAGTGTCTTGTCAGCAATATGGTAATCGCCATCCTTGTCGACCTTTATGGCGTCCGCATATTTCTGGTAGCCGAGCCGCGGCCCCTCCTGCTTCATCACCATCAGCCAGGTGGCATCGAGGAACTGGAACAGTCCGGTAGCGCTCGAAGTGCCGGCCTTCGCCGTTGGGTTCAGGCTCGATTCCCGGATGGCGGTTTGCAGCAGGTAATCGAAGTCGACATCGCTCTTGTCGCCCGCCGTGTCGATGGCAAAGGCGAGCGGCTGGGGCACGGATATTGGCGCGACGCCCATCGACTCGGATTCCGAGTTGGTAAGAGTTGCTTAACGATTGCGCTGGGTGTGGTTAACGCGGGGTTAACGGCGCCGCCTCACTCACCCCAGCGCGTCACGATCCTGTCGAGGTCGGGGCGGTCTCGGTCTTCGATCACCGTGGTCGGCGTCCCGATATGGATGAAGCCGACGAACCGCTCGCCGCCGCGCGCCCCGAGCATCGCCTGCGCCTCGGTATCGAAGCCGTACCAGCGGTTGGTCCAGCTCGCCGCAAATCCCATGGCGAAAGCCGCATGCGAGAGGTTGAAGCACACATTGCCCGCCGAGAGCAGTTGCTCCACTTCGGGCGCCTTGGGGTTCGGCTTGGGCGACAGCAGCACGCCGATGGTGACCGGCGCGGGGAGGAACTGGCGGCGCTCCAGTTCGAGTCCCGCCTCGTCGATATCCGGCCGCCGGCGCTTCTGGATCTCGGCCAGCTTCTCGCCAGCCTTGAGCCGTGCATCGCCCTCGATGAGAATCAGTCGCCACGGCTCGAACTTGCCATGATCGGGCACGCGGGTGCCGATGGTGAGGATTTCCCTCAGTTCCTCGGGCGTCGGGCCGGGGTCTTTTAGGAAGCCGATGCCGACAGAACGGCGGGATTTCAGGTAGTCGCGCACGGGAGCGTTGATAGGCATGGTCTGAATCCTTGCGAGGGCCGTGCACCTTATGACACAGCTTTTCCCTAATCCAAGCGTAGACGCGCCGCACGGGCAGGACGCTTTACAGTCGGGGATTGTCGTGAAGATCAGACACTGGATCGGCTTTGTCGGCGTTTTCGCCATGCTGCTGCCCGGCTTCGTCGTGGCTCAGGACGGAGCGCCCGTGCCGCTGCCGCGCCGCACCGACCGCATGCCGCAGCAGGTCGAACAGTCGCTGGAACCGGCAGCCGTGGAAGCGGCGGTCCCACCAGGTGCCGAGGGCGAGGCCACCGCCGCCGTAGCTCCGGACACCCCGGCGCTGGAGGCGGTTGAGAAGGTCGCCGCCATCCCGCAGCCGGTCACCCTGGTCGCCCGCATCACCGATGGCGGCAACGCCATTCCCGACGGACTGACCTGGCGGGTGTTCGAAACCCGCACCGATGCTACCGGCGACCTGGCGCTGGCGGCAAAATCCGAAGAGGCCACCGCGCGCCTGCAGCTGCCGCCGGGCAGCTACGTCGTGCACGTCGCCTATGGCCGGGCCCAGACCACCGACACGATCAACGTCGTCGATGGCAACAACGAGAAGGCGCTGGTGCTCGATGCCGGCGCCATCCGGCTCAACGCCCAGGTGTCGGGTGACATCGCCATCCCGATCAACCTGCTGCGCTTCGACATCTATTCGCCCGGCACCGAGAGCGAGCGCACCCTCGTGGCGCAGAACCTCGCGCCCAGCGATATCGTCACGCTGAACGCCGGCACCTACCACATCGTCTCGTATTTCGGCGACGTGAACGCGGTGGTGCGCGCCGACCTGCGCGTCGAGCCGGGCCAGCTGACCGAGGCGACGCTTTACCACAAGGCGTCGCAGGTTTCGTTCAAGCTCGTCTCCGAGCCCGGTGGCGAGGCCATCGCCGACATCGACTGGACCGTGAAGACCGAGGACGGGCAGACGGTGTTCTCCAACATCGGCGCCTTTCCCTCCACCGTGCTGGCCGAGGGCGATTACCTCGTCTTGGCCAAGCGCGGCGAGCAGGTCTACAACCGCGAGTTTCAGGTGCAGGCCGGCGCCGGCAGCGAGATCGAGGTCCTGACGGCGGTTTACTGAGCGCGCCGGAAATCCTCCGGCGTATCGAAATCCGCCAGCGTCCCCTCGGGTGCCACTACGAGATCGGCGCCCTGCAGCAGGTGGCGCGCGCCCTTGTCGCCGGTGAGCCGCAGCAGGTCGGGGAGATACGGTCGTGAGAAGGCGGCAGGCGGGGTCGCGGCGTCGCTGTCACGCGCCACCGATGCGACGACACTCCCCAGAGCCAGCCGATCGACCAGCATCCGCAGGTGCGCCGCGGTCACCAGCGGCATATCGGCGAGGGCGATCACCAGCGCCTCAGGCTCTCCGGCCGCCGCGACCCCTAGCGCCAGCGACGAAGCCATGCCCTGCGCCGGATCCGGATTGCGCACCACGACGAACCCGAGCTGGTCGAGCATCGCCGCCAGTTCGTCGTCGCCGCTGCGGCACACCGCCAGCCGCCGCGAAAAGGGCAGGGCGGCGATGGTGCCGGCGGCATGTAGCACCAGCGGCTTGCCGCGAAACTCGGCTACCAGCTTGCCCGCCCCGCCATAGCGTCGCGACAACCCGGCGGCGAGCAGCACCGCGACGGTATTCTCGATCCTGGTCATCACCCGTCGAGTCTGATGCGCGCTTCGGTGATCTCGCCCAGCACCGAGATCGCCAGCGCCGAAGCGGTTCGCGTCGGCCCATAGAGCCCGATCGGCCCACGCAGCCGCGCGATCCGCTCCTCGGTCATTCCGGCCGCCGCCAGCCGCGCCACCCGGGTCGCGTGCGTCCGCCGGCTGCCGAGCGCGCCGATATAGAACGGATCGGTGGCGAGCGCCGCTTCGAGCAGGCTGCCTTCCTTGAAGCGATCGTGCAGCAGGAAGACGATCGCCGTGAACGGATCGACCGGCAGTGCGGGCAGCGCGCTGCCGTTCACTGGCACCACCGATGCGCCGGCCCGCTGGACGGTGTCGCGATGCGCCTCCGCCGTCATGAAGGCGGTGACGCGCAGGCCTGCTGCCCGTCCCAGTTGCGCCAGCGACACCAGTTCATGTCCCTCGCCGATCAGCACCAGCTGCGTCAGTGGATGATAGGGGCGCCAGAACACCCCGTCGCGCCATTCGCTGCGCTCGCGCGCGCCTGAACCCGGCACGAGCATCGCAGTACCGTCGCGGGGGCCGAGAGCAACGCAAAACGGCGCCCGCTGCGTCAGCATCCGCTGTGCCTCGGACACCAGCTGCGCTGCCGGTCGCACATGCACATGCACGTCGATGCTGCCGCCACAGGGGAGCTTGATGTCGATGAACGGCGATCCCACCCCGAAACGCAGCACCGCGTCGGCCGCCGCGCCGATGCAGCGGATGGCCTCTCCGGCCAGCGCCACCTCGACGCAGCCGCCCGACACGTAGCCACAGAACCGGCCGTCGGCGAGCACCGCCATTTGCGCGCCGAGCGCCCGCGGCGCCCCGCCTTCGATGCCGATGATCGTCATGAGAGCGCCCGCGATTCCGTCGCGAACGCCCTCGGCGAGGAGGGTGAACACCGATGCCGGATCGTCCGGATCGAGCCCTGTGTCGCGCGGCAGGACCGCAAGCGCCGTGTCGTTCATCGTTCCTCCGCGGCCGCGCCGGGCCGGCGGCGATAAGACTACGCCGCGGCCGGAAACACCAGCGAGCGGTGTGCCGCCGTGCCCGCCATCACCCCGTCGGCCACCGCGAAGGTCACGTTGTGGAAGCCACGCGTGATGTCGCCCACGGCCCACACGTCGGGCACCGTCGTCAGCTTCATCGCATCGGTCCGCACGATCTTGCCCAGCGGCCCGTCGTCGACGGCGCAGCCCAGTTGCTCGGCCAGCGGGCTGTTGAGCCGCGTCGGCGCGCCGATATAGAGCGCGTCGATCCGGGCCGAGCGGCCATCCGCCATCTGCACCGTCGAGAGCGCCGTGCCCTCGCCACGCAGCTCGGTGACCGGCGAGCGCTCGATATGGACGCCGCGCGCCGCGAGCCCGGCAAGTGTCGCCGCATCCGGCTCCGGCTGGCCGTTGAGGAAGAACGTCGTCGGACCCCACTCGGGGATCAGCATCGCCTGGTGGATCGAGTTGGGCGACATGCCCAGCACCCCCAGCCGCTGCCCGGCAAACTCATAACCATGGCAGTAGGGGCAATGGATCACCGACTGGCCCCAGCGCTCGGCCAGTCCCGGAATCTCCGGCAGCACATCGCTGATGCCGAACGCCAGGATCAGCTTGTCGCCGGTCAGCACCTCGCCGGACCCCAGCGTCACCGCGAACCCATCGTTCCGCCGCTCGGCCGAAGCCACCTCGCCGCGCACCTGCGAGATCGTCGGATAGGCCGCAAGTTGCGCCGCCGCCGTCGCTACGATTTCGCCCGGGGCCACGCCGTCGAAGCCGAGGAAGCCATGCGAGTGCGCCGCGAACCGGTTGCGCGGCGCTCCGGCATCGACCACCGCCACGTCGCGCCGTCCGCGCGCCAGATAGGTCGCGGCCGCCAGCCCGGCAAAGCTGCCGCCGATGATGATCGCATCATGTTTCATGTCGAATGCTCCGGGTCGTGGGAATGGTTGTGATGATGGTGATCGATCGAGTGCCCGTGCTCCACCATGCGGGCATGGAAGTCGGCGCTCAGGGTTGCGAGGCTGCCCCCGCCCAGCCGCTCCAGCATCAGCGCCTCTGCCTCGCGAAACGTCTCGTCGAGCGCCGCATTGACCGCCTGCTCGACGAGGCAGGTTGGCCGCTCCGACCGGTTGCCAAGCGCAATCAGGGCAGGGGAGCCGACCGCCTCATAGATGTGCCGGAGCGTCGTGCGCTCCATGTCGCAGGCGATCGTCCACCCCCCGCCATGCCCCTTGGTCGAGGCGACGAGCCGTTTTTCGCGTAACCCTGCCATTACGCGTCGGACAACAACCGGATTGGTGTGCATGGCCCGCGCCAACACCTCCGAGGTCACCGGACCCCGGTGCTCGGCCATGTGCAGCAGGACG
Organism: Devosia equisanguinis; assembly: GCA_945888565.1. GTDB lineage: Bacteria > Pseudomonadota > Alphaproteobacteria > Rhizobiales > Devosiaceae > Devosia_A > Devosia_A equisanguinis_A. Next base: position 17,131 of record CAMDAL010000026.1, read on the forward strand.
TGAAGAATGCCGGAAAGGCGTGTATCGAGACTCATGTAACTGTGTATGTTACATGATGGCTCAGCCGTCAAGGGCCATGGAAACGGTGGCATCAGTCAGACGGTCGGGATGTGCCGCTCTCGCGGTCCAGCCCACCAGATGGCGATGAACCCAGCAATCAGCACCGCGTACATTCCCAGCCAAAGCGCGGAGAAGAATGGTTCGCGACCGTCGCTCTCCCATGGCGGACCGAACATCGTAGCGCAGGCCGAGGTGCCATCCATGAGGTAGCCGACCGTTAGCCGCACCGCAAAGATTGCCTGCGATCCGAGGAGCCAGGAGATCGGCAGAAGGGCAAGCAGCGCCCAGCGCGGGCGCTTTCCGAACCATAGAAGGATCAGCCCGACACCATACAGCGCCGCCGTGTAGATGCCGCCGGCCAGGCTGTCCGCAGCTCCCATCGTGCAGGTCTCGACGTGGGTCGCAAGATAACCGTTAAGGGCGCCCAGATAGATCAGCACATATCCAGTGATCGACACCCAACCCTCCCGGCGCCCTACAGCTCCGCGTCCTCGCCCTCGCGCCGTTTTCGCTCGCGATCGGTAAGCGTATTGATACGGGTTCGGAGGGAGCGCAGCTGCCGTTCCTGCCGCTCGACCGTGTCCTTCAGCTGCCTGATGCGGGCCTCGGCGGCGTCGGCCTGATCGACGTCCCAGTCCCGCACCCGCCGCACCACAACGCGCTCCGGAACTGGCGGGCTGACTACGTCCTCCCAGCTGACACCAAGCGAGTCCAGCAGCCGCCCGGCCGCCAGCGCCGCCGCTGCCCGCTCGCCCACCTGGTCCGAGCCCAGCAGCCGCAGAATGCGGATCAGCCGTTCCTTGTCACGCGCGTCGATCACCATGACCGAAGGCGTAGCCGCACCGGCCGCCGAAATCCACAACCCGTAGCGTCTTCAGCAAAAGTTGCAGGAGACGCGACAGGCCTCACTCGTCCCCGGGGACGCGCGCCGCCATCACCGCCGCCACTTCCGCCGAACTGATCGCCTTGTCGAGATAGGTCGCCGTGCCCGGCCCGAGCAGTTCCAGCGCCGCGTCGCGGAGGCCGGTCAGCGCTGCCCGCGCGAAAGACGACCCGGTGCTCACCCGCTTCACGC
>CAMDAL010000027.1 GCA_945888565.1 Devosia equisanguinis
GCAACGCCCCGCTCCCGACCTCCGACGACCGCCTCTACGACTGGCAGAGCGCCAAGGACACCGTGCTCGAGGCTTACGGCAAGTTCTCGCCCAAGCTGGTGGAGATCGCCGAGCCGTTCTTCGAGCGGGGCTGGATCGATGCGCCGACGCGGGATGGCAAGTCGCCCGGCGCCTTCGCCCATCCCACCGTGCCCTCGTCGCACCCTTACCTGATGCTGAACTACCTGGGGAAGGCGCGCGACGTGATGACGCTGGCGCACGAACTCGGCCACGGGGTCCACCAGGTGCTGGCCGGCAAGCAGGGCGCGCTGATGGCGCCGACTCCGCTGACGCTGGCTGAGACCGCCTCGGTGTTCGGCGAGATGCTTACCTTCCGCTCGATGCTGGCCAACACCACCGACCCCAAGCAGCGCTTCGCCATGCTGTCGAGCAAGGTCGAGGACATGCTGAACACCGTGGTCCGGCAGATCGCCTTCTACACCTTCGAGCGCGAGGTCCACACCGCCCGCAAGCAGGGCGAGCTGACCACGCCCGACCTCAACCGCATCTGGCTGGAGGTCTCGGCCGAAAGCCTCGGCCCGGCGATCAAGCTGAACGAGGGCTACGAAGTGTTCTGGGCCTACATCCCGCACTTCATCCACTCGCCCTTCTACGTCTACGCCTACGCCTTCGGCGACTGTCTTGTGAACTCGCTCTACGCACAGTATGAGAGGGCGAATGAGGGCTTTGCGGAGCGGTATTTCGAGCTTTTGCAGGCCGGGGGTAGCAAGCATCACTCCGAGCTTCTGAAGCCTTTCGGGCTCGATGCGCGCGATCCCCAGTTCTGGTCGCTGGGCCTCTCGATGATCGAGCGGCTGATCGGCGAACTGGAAGCCACTTCGCCGAACTGACCAAAGAGGACTTTGATGGCCACCACCCCCGCCCCCGCCGATCACCACGACGATATCCCGGCGATGGACTATCCGCAGCACGAGGCCACCTATCGCGGCTTCATTACGATGGTGAAGCTCGGCATCGTCAACATGATCTTCGTCGTGCTGGCGCTCTATGCCTTCATCGAAGGCAGCAATGCCCTTGCCGGTGTCGTGCTGCTGGTGCTGTCGGTGCTGGTGCCGACCGGCATGCAGATGATGGGCCGCCGCCGCTAGGCCTGATTCCGCGTGCGCCCCGCCGGGGCGCCTGACGCACAGGGCGACCACCGGAGAGGTCCATGAAGATTGCAGTGTTGCGGGAACTTGCCGAAGGCGAGACCCGAGTGGCGGCGACGCCCGAAACAGTCGCGAAGTTCAAGGGCCTCGGCGCCGAAGTGGCGGTCGAGTCGGGGGCAGGGGCGCTGGCCCGCATCCCCGACGCCGACTATGCCGCCGCCGGTGCAGCCGTCGGCAGCGCCGCGGCAACCATCAAGGGGGCCGATATCGTCCTCGCCGTCCGTCGCCCGAAGGTGTCGAGCCTCAACGGCGCAAACCCCGGCGCGCTTGTGATCGGCACGATGGACCCCTACGGCAGCGAGGGCGAGATCGCCTCGCTCGCCAAGGCCGGCGTCACCGCCATTGCCATGGAGTTCATGCCGCGCATCACCCGCGCGCAGGTGATGGATGTCCTCTCCTCGCAGGCCAACCTCGCCGGCTACCAGGCCGTCATCGATGCGGCGGGCGCTTTCGAGCGCGCCATGCCGATGATGATGACCGCCGCCGGCACGGTTCGCCCGGCCAAGGTGTTCGTGATGGGCGCCGGCGTCGCCGGCCTCCAGGCAATCGCCACCGCCCGTCGCCTTGGCGCCGTAGTCACTGCCACCGACGTGCGCGCCGCGGCAGGCGAGCAGGTCGAATCGCTGGGCGCCAAGTTCATCATGACCGAGGCGCTGAAGGATGCGTCCGGCACCGGCGGCTATGCCCGCGAGCTGACCGATACCGAGAAGGCGTCGCAGGCCGAGCTCGTCGCCGGCCACATCGCCAAGCAGGACATCGTCATCACCACGGCGCTGATCCCGGGCCGCCCCGCACCGAAGCTGGTGAGCAAGGCGATGGTCGAATCCATGGCCCCCGGTTCGGTGATCGTCGACCTCGCGGCTGAGCGCGGCGGCAATGTCGAGGTGACCCAGCCCAACAAGGTCATTACCACCGCCAACGGCGTCACCATCATCGCCCATACGAACATGGCCGGACGTCTCGCGACTTCGGCAAGCCAGCTCTACTCGCGCAACCTCATTTCCTTCGTCGAAACGCTGATCGACAAGAAGGAAAAAAAGCTTGCCGTGAACTGGGACGACGAGCTGGTGAAGGCGACCGTGCTCACCCGCGACGGCAACATCGTCCACCCCAACATCAAGCTCGATGCAGCGACCGCCGCCCCGGCGCCGGCCGCCAAGCCCGCCGGTCCGCCGGCCAAGACCGCGCCCGTCACCAAGACCGCGCCCGTGGCCCCCAAGGTCGAGACGCCGGCCGCCGTGGTCCCTGCCGAGCCTGTCAAGAAGGCCCCTGCGAAGAAGGCTGTGGCTGACGAGACCGCACCTGTCGTCGCCAAGGCTCCCGCCAAACGCGCCGCCAAGCCGGCTGCATCCGCCGAGGCCAAGCCGGCAGCCAGGAAGCCTGCTGCAAAGAAGCCCGCTGCTCCCAAGGGGACGCCGTAAATGGATTTCGTCTCGCACCTTTCCGTCTTCGTGCTCGCCATCGCCGTCGGCTACTACGTGGTCTGGAGCGTTACCCCGGCGCTGCATACGCCGCTGATGGCCGTCACCAACGCCATCTCGTCGGTCATCGTCGTCGCGGCGCTGCTCGCCGTCGGCGTGCCGCTGGTGCAGGACGCCAACTGGGTGAGCAAGCTGTTCGGCTTCCTCGCGCTGGTTCTGGCGTCGGTGAACATCTTCGGCGGCTTCCTTGTCACCCAGCGCATGCTGGCGATGTACAAGAAGAAGGACCCCGCGCCCAAAAAGGCCGGTGGGCACTGATGGCCATGCTCCAGCGTATCGCAGCGGCCCTGCTGCTCGTCGTCGGGCTCGCCGGCGGTGCCCTCGCGCAGTCGATCACGGCCCCCAACGGGGTCGACGCCGGGCATTATTTCGCCCTCGTGGCGCGGGTCGACAGCTTCGATGCCGCCATGAAGTCGAGCGACATGGCCACCGTCATGAGCGTCATCCCGCCCAAGGTGCTCGACCAGATCGCGACGAAGTACAACGTCACGACCGCGCAGCTGGTCGAAGCCGCGCAGCAGCAGATCGACGCCGCCATGGCCGACATCAAGCTGGTGTCTTTCGGCATGGATCTTGAGAACAGCGATTTCTACACTCTGCCCGACGGTACGCGTTATGCCCTAATCCCGACCGAAACGGTGATGGACCTGGGTGGCGGGGTCGGCAAGATGCGCGCCAGTTCCACCACGCTTGGCGTCCTCGACGGCCCCGAATGGTACCTGGTGCGCGTCGAGGACCCGGAGCAGGTGGCGATCTTCAAGGAAGTCTACCCCGCCTTTGCCGATGTGACTTTCCCGGCCGGCAAGATGGAGCCCGTAACAGAATGATCGACGCCAGCTTTGCCGCGGTTCTCTATCTCGTCTCCGGCGTCCTCTTCATCCTGGCGCTGCGCGGGCTGTCGAGCCCGGCCTCGGCCCGCCAGGGCAACACTTTCGGCATGGTGGGCATGGGCATCGCCATCGTCACCACGCTGCTGGTGGCGGGTGTGTCCGACCTCCTCAGCTGGGTGCTGATCATCGGTGGCCTTGCCATCGGCGGCGGCATCGGGGCGGTGCTCGCCCGCCGGGTGAAGATGACCGACATGCCCCAGCTCGTCGCGGCCTTCCACTCGCTGGTCGGTCTCGCTGCCGTGTTCGCTGCCGCAGCCGCGCTCTATGCGCCCGAGGCCTTCGGCATCGGCACGCCGGGCCATATCCATGCCCAGGCGCTCATCGAAATGAGCCTCGGCGTCGCCATCGGCGCCTTCACCTTCACCGGCTCGGTCATCGCCTTCGCCAAGCTCAATGGCAACATGAGCGGCAAGCCGATCCTGCTGCCGTCGCGCCACCTGATCCATATCGGGCTCGGCGTGCTGCTGCTGGTGCTGATCTACCTGTTCGCCACCTCGGCCGATCCGATCTGGTTCTGGCTCATCACCATCGTCGCGCTGGTGCTCGGCGGGTTGATGATCATCCCGATCGGCGGCGCCGACATGCCGTTGGTTGTCTCGATGCTCAACTCCTACTCGGGCTGGGCGGCGGCGGGCATCGGCTTCACGCTGGGCAACTCTGCGCTGATCATCACCGGTGCGCTGGTCGGCTCGTCGGGCGCCATCCTCAGCTACATCATGTGCAAGGCGATGAACCGCAGCTTCATCTCCGTCATCCTCGGCGGTTTTGGCGGCGATGCCGCTGCGGCGGCCGCGGGCGAGGAAGAGACCCGGCCGGTCAAGCAGGGCTCGGCCGACGACGCCGGGTTCATGATGAAGAACGCCAGCAAGGTCATAATCATCCCCGGCTACGGCATGGCTGTGGCGCAGGCACAGCATGCGCTGCGCGAAATGGCCGATCAGCTCAAGGCCGCCGGTGTGGAGGTGAAGTACGCCATCCACCCGGTGGCCGGCCGCATGCCCGGCCACATGAACGTGCTGCTCGCCGAGGCCAACGTGCCCTACGACGAAGTTTTCGAGCTCGAGGACATCAACTCCGAGTTCAAGAGCGCCGACGTCGCCTTCGTCATCGGCGCAAACGACGTCACCAACCCGGCCGCCAAGACCGACAAGACCTCGCCGATCTACGGCATGCCGGTCCTCAACGTCGAGGACGCCGGCACCGTGCTGTTCATCAAGCGCGGCATGGCGGCAGGCTACGCCGGCGTGCAGAACGAGCTGTTCTTCCGCGACAACACCATGATGCTGTTCGGCGACGCTAAGAAGGTCACCGAAGACATCGTCAAGTCGCTGGGCCACTGACACCGGTCGAAGGCAGCGCGCCATCGCCGGGCGCGCTGCCTTTCTCCCGCCGTTCCGCGCACCTATATCCTGTCCGGGTCGAGCCTGAGGGAGAAGCGGCGGATGCGGGGGGTGTGGCGCGAGTTCGTCGAGCTGTGGCGGGTGCTCGTGCTTGGCGCCTTCATCGCCGGCCTGCTGCTCTCACCCAACGTCGCTGCGGCCGTGAAGATGGCGGACCTCGCGACCCAGGGTGCCTTTGCCGAGATCCAGCTGCAGCAGGTCCCACCCGAGCGCTACGCCACGGAGATCGCTGCCGCCCTCGATGCCGGAGACGCCACGCTGGCCCGCTCGCTCGACGCGCTGGCGGCATCCCGTGCCATCGCCGTTCCACTTGAGCTGACCGAAAGAATCGCGACCCTGCCGGCCGTCGATATCGGCGCGACGCTCGGTGCCGGCTGGAACTGCGTGGTCAATGGCGATTTCGACAGCGAGGCCGGCTTCGCCTGCGTCGTCGCTACCGATCTCACCGGCATCGGCGACGTGCGCGACCTCGTGGGGGAGGGCGGCAAGTTCATCGCCGGTCAGCCCGTCGACTACTTCACGCTCGGCATCGCCAGCGTCGGCCTGGGGCTCACTGCCGCCACGCTCTCGAGCCTCGGCGCTGCGGCACCGCTGCGGCTTGGCGCCAGCTTCATCAAGGCCACCCACCGGGTCGGCAAGCTACCCCCTCGGCTAACGGCCCAGATTGCAACGGCGCTGCAGCGCGGCATCAACCGGCCGGCGCTCGACGAAGCGATCACCCTTGCCACCTCGATGCGCCTCGGTGATCTCGGCCGGCCGCTGTCGCGGCTGTTCAATCCGCGGAGTGTCCGCCTCGTCTCCAATCTCGCGGAGGATTTCGGCACCATCGGCAAGGCCGGCGGCGTGCGCGCCATGAAGCTCAGCGTCGAGACGGCCGATACCGCCGGCGACGTGCGCCGTCTGGCGCGAGTCGCCAACACCTATGGCGATGGCTACGTCGGGGTGATCAAGCTGGTCGGTCGCGGAGCCCTCCGCCTCGGCCAACTGCTCTTCACCATCGTCGGCTGGCTTGTCGGGGCGCTGCTCTGGATGTGGAGCATGCTCACCTTCATCCTCAACGCCATCACCGGCACCGATCGCTTCTTTCGTCGCCGGGCCCGCAAGCGGCTCGAAGCCCGCCGGGCTCGCAATGCAAATGTTCATTTACAAGACAGACATGCTTCAGACGACCATCCGTCCAGCACCAGGTCGGGTCGGAAGATCGGCGCGCGGGCAAGGTTGGAGCCGCCCCCTCTGGTCGGTTACCCCGATGTGCCTGCTTGAGATTCCGAGGCGCAGCCGCCAACTAGGGCAAGTACCTGAAAGGAACCGTAATGCCTCGTACCATAAAGGTCGACCTGTTCACCGATACCGTCTGCCCCTGGTGCCTTGTTGGTTCCGAGCGCCTTGACCAGGCAATTGCGGCGCTGCCGTCCGACGTCACGGTCGAGGTCGAGAACCACCCGTTCTACCTCAACCCCAACACACCAGACGAAGGCGTCGTCGTCGCCGACATGCTGCGCGAGAAATACGGCCGCGACCCCAAGCAGATGTGGGAACGCGTCGAGAGCGAGGCGAAGGCCTCCGGCATCGACCTCGATCTCAGCCAGCAGCCGCGGTCCTTCCCGACCCGCAAGGGCCACACGCTGGTCCGTCTTGCCAAAGGCAAGGGCACCCAGCACGCGCTGACCAATGCCATCGCCTGGGCCTATTTCATGGAGCACCAGCTGATCAACGATGACGAGGTGCTGGCCGATATCGCGGTTGATCACGGCTTCACCCGCGAGGAGGCGCTTGCCGCCGTACGCGATCCTCAGGAGCTTGCCATCACCCACCAGCTGGCGGTTTCTGTCGCTCAGCAGGGAATTCAGGGCGTGCCGTTCTTCATCTTCGACAACAAGTTCGCCGTCTCCGGCTGCCAGCCGCAGGAGGTGTTCGGCCGCGCCTTCGAGTACGCACTCGATCCGGAAAAGCTGAAGGCCGCCCAAGGCTGAGGCCTTGCCGCCGCCACGCTTGAGGCGCAGGCTGGGGTCGGAGTAAATGACATGAAGCGGCTCAGACGCCTCGCCATCGGCGTGGTGGTGTTCGTCGTGGTTGCCTATGCGGGCGTGCTTGCCGGCATGCTGGTGCTGCAGCGCGACCTGCAGTACGACCGCAGCGGGCGGCTGTTCGCGCTCAGCGAAACCACCCTCACCGGGGCCGGACAGGTCGCGATACCGGTCGGGCAGGGCGAGCAGGTCATCGGCTGGTACCAGGCGCCCGAAGCCGGCAAGCCGGCCATCCTCTACTTCCGCGGCAACTCAAGGAGCTTCTCCCGCGAACATGAGCGCTATGAAACGTTCGTAGCCGCCGGCTACGGCTTCCTCGCCTTCGACTATCGCGGCTTTCCCGGTTCGCCGGGAGAACTGACGCAGGAGCATGTGCTCGAGGACGGTCTCGCCGCGTTCGACTGGCTGCAGGCCATGGGAAGTCCGATCGTGCTCTGGGGCCGCTCGCTCGGCTCGGGTCCGGCAACCTACGTGGCGAGTCAGCGCGAGGCCGATGCGCTGCTGCTTGAAACACCATTCCTGTCGGCCGTCTCGGTCGCCGCCGAGCGTTATCCCTCCCTGCCGGTCAGCCTGCTGATGGCCGACCAGTATCCGGTCGAGCAGTGGATCAGGGATGTCACCGAACCGGTCTATGTGGCCCATGGCACGGCGGACAGCGTCGTCCCGGTGCACCATGGCCGCGGCGTCCTCGCCCTCGCGCCAAATCCAGACGGCATCTTGATTGTCGAAGGCGCCGAGCACGACGGGCTTTGGGCTACCGGAGTGTGGGACGAAGCTCAGGCCTTCTTTGGGCGTGCCACGAGCAGCCTGTAGCGAGATATCCCCGCGCTTGCCGGCTCCGCTATCCTGACAGCAGGGTCCAGCAACGGAGACAAAAGAGTGCGAACAGGCGCTTTTCGACGTAAGTCATTGAAAACACAAACGCCGGCCTGTGACAGCCGGCGTTCATCTTGGTGTTTGTCGCAGCCGAACGCGTTCAGAAAGCGTTCAGCTTCATGGCGAAAATCAGTACAGGGTAAGGCCGGAGAAGGCGACCGAGTAGTTGAGGCCGGTCTGGCCCTGGATCGACCACGGCTGCAGCGCGAAGCCGCGCTTCGAGCCGCCGATGAGCCAGTTGCCGCCAAGGCCGACGCCGATGGTGGCCTCAGCCGAGCCGCCGACATAGGTACCGGCGAGCGAGCCCGGGCCGTACTTGGTCGACGAGCCGGAGAACACCAGCCAGACGATCTCGGTCTGGCCGGTCACGCCGATGTCGATGCCGAGCTTCTTGATGTTGCCGTTGTAGTATTCGGTCTTCTTGCCGGAGCGCTTGAAGGCGCACTCCATGTCCTTGGACGAGCCGATGATGAAACCGATGCCGCCTTCAACGGAGCAGGTCAGCACGCCGACCTTCACCTGGGCGTCGGCCATGGCGGCGCCGGGAGCAGCGATCATAAGGGCGGCAGCGGCCGCAGCGAGAAGCTTCTTCATGTGTTTTCCCTCAGGGGTTGACGCGTTTGAACGAGAACCCTTGCGGGTTCTGGAGTGTGGCCGTCTCCGCAAACGGCCATATGCCTCGTTCATACCGGTCAATAGCACGAACAAGGCGAGAGTCTGGCGGCCAGTTAACAAAAACGCCGCCCTTTTGAGGCGGCGTCTCTGAATACAGTCTGAATGCTCCTACGCCCGCGCGGGGCGTGCTGCAGCCGCCGGGGCGGGCAGGCCGCCTTCGCGCTGAGCGCGCTTGCGGGCGAGCTTGCGGGCGCGGCGCACGGCCTCGGCCTTCTGGCGCGCCTTCTTCTCCGACGGCTTCTCGTAGTAGTTGCGAAGCTTCATCTCGCGGAAGACACCTTCGCGCTGGAGCTTCTTCTTCAGTGCGCGCAGCGCCTGATCCACATTGTTATCGCGAACAACTACTTGCAAGCGCAACGCCCTTCATCACGTCAGGTTTGTTAGAATGAAGCGCCAATGAGGCGCCGCCCGGCCGCAGCCGATCTTGGTGGGCGGCTATATAAACCTAACGATTTGGCTTGTCCACACCGTGCGCGCGCTGAAAGCGCTCATTTCGCACGCTTTTTGGTGGTGATCCGGTTGATATGTCCCATCTTCCGACCCTTGCGTGTCTCGGCCTTGCCGTAGGCATGCGGGCGACTCGCAACACCCAGCCCGCCGGGGATCGCATCGATCTCGTCGCCGATCAGGTTCTCCATCACCACGTCGGCCAGCCGGGTCGGGTCGCCCAGCGGCCAGCCGGCAATGGCGCGGATATGCTGCTCGAACTGGTCGGTGATCGCGACGGCCTCGGTCCAGTGCCCCGAATTGTGCACCCGTGGGGCGATCTCGTTGACCAGCAGCTTGCCGCCCTCGAGGACGAAGAACTCGACCCCCAGCACGCCGACATAGTCGAGCGCCGTGACGATTTCGCCGGCGATCTCGATGGCCCGGGCGGCTGTCTTGCCCTTGATGTCAGCCGGAACTGTCGAGGTCTTGAGGATATGGTTGCGGTGGACGTTCTCGGCCGGCTCGAACGCCGCGACCGCGCCATCGAGCCCACGCGCCACGATCACCGAAATCTCGCGCTCGAAGGCGATGAAGGCCTCCAGCACCAGAGGCTTGGGGCTGAGCAACTCCCAGGCGAGGGCGGCGTCCTCCATGTTGTGAACGATCTTCTGGCCCTTGCCGTCATAGCCGAGCCGGGTGGTCTTCAGCACGGCGGGCGCGCCGAGTTCCTCCAGCTCCGCTTCGAGCCGGTCGAGGTCGGTGATCGCCGCGAAGGGGGCCACCGGGATGCGGTTGATCGACAGGAACGCCTTCTCTGCCAACCGATCCTGCGACACGGCGAGTGCGTTGGCGCCTGGACGCAGCGGCTTGAGACTGCTGAGGAATTCGGCGGTGTGCGCCGGGACGTTCTCGAACTCGTAGGTGATGACGTCCACCGAAGCGGCGAAGGCGGCGAGGGCGGCCTCGTCGGCGTAGGCGGCCACCGTCTTGTTTGGCGTCACGTCGAAGGCGGGGCTCGCCTCGTCCGGGCAATAGATGTGGGTCTTCATACCCAGGCGGGCGGCAGCAAGCGCCAGCATGCGACCGAGTTGGCCGCCACCAAGGATACCGATGGTGCTGCCCATCGGCAGCGGGGTATGGCTAGACATCGTCGGAGGGGAACTCGGCTACTGCATTGGTCTGGTCGGCGCGGAAATCATCCAGCGCCTGGGCGATTTCGGGATCGGACAGTGCAAGAATCGCAGCGGCCATCAGGGCGGCGTTGATCGCTCCGGCGCGGCCGATGGCCAGTGTGCCGACTGGAATGCCCGGCGGCATCTGCACGATCGAGAGCAGCGAATCTTCGCCACCCAGTGCCTTGGTCTCGGCTGGCACGCCGAGCACGGGCAGGGGGGTGAGCGCCGCGACCATGCCGGGGAGATGGGCCGCGCCGCCGGCCGAGGCGATGATGACCTTGAAGCCCTCGGCCCTTGCCCCCCTGGCGAATCGGTACATGCGCTCCGGCGTACGGTGGGCGGAGACGATCCGCGCCTCGTAGTCGATCTTCAGCGCGTCGAGCGTTTCGGCGGCATGCCGCAGGTTCGGCCAGTCGGACTGGCTGCCCATGACGATGGCGACGGGTGGCGAGGTCGGCACGGCTTGTCCCCCGGTAGCGCTGGCCAGTAGAACCAACCCTTAGGTGGCGCTGCCCGCAAGTGCAAGCGTCAGGCAGCGCTCGGCGCCGGATCGAGCGCGCAGGCAAGCGCTTCGAGCATACTGCGGTCCACCAGTTCGATCGATCCTTCCGGCAGCCCCAGGATGCGGTCAATCACCGTCGCGAGGTACAGCATCTTGGCTTGCAGCCTCTCTGCAAGCTGGCGGAACTGGGCGGCATCGCGAGTATGGTAGAGCTCGGCCAGCAGCGGGCGGTGCGACGACATCAGGTGCATGATGGTCTCCGCAGCGCCTTCAGGATCGGGCGTGTCGAAAGTCTGTTCGGCGACCCCCTCGACGATGATTCGCGTGAGGATGGGGCGCACGACCTCCGTCACGGCGCGGTGCGTCTTCTCGTAGAGCTGGAGGTTCTCGGCCCGGAACAACGGCTCGAACGTGGCACGTAGTTCGGCCACGTTGTCCACCTTGTGACGGCGCATGGTGCCCATGAAGGCAGTGAGCCGCGAGAACGCGTCCATGGTCGGGTCGCGAAGCAGGGCGTCGGCCTGCGCCGCCGTCGTCTTGGCAAAGCGGCAGGCGAGGGCCTCGAGCAGGTCCTCCTTGGAATTGAAGTAGTGGTAGAAGGCGCCCTTGCTGACGCCCAGCTCGGCGATGATCTGGGCCACCGAAGTGCCATCATAGCCATTGCGGGCGAACAGGCGCTGGGCGACGTCAAGCAGTTCGTCCCGCAGCGCGGGCGCTGGCCTTACAATATGCGGAAACGGCATCCGAACTCTCCCGGGCCAGACCGACCGACGGTCGGTCATGTGATCCCGTTGTGCGGACATGTCAAATGCAAAGTCCTGCGTCACTCTGTCTGGACGCGTCTGCCACTACGCGATGATGTCGGGGAGCAGGATGTTCTCAAGCTGCACAATGCGATCTTTCAGCGCCAGCTTTCGCTTCTTCATGCGCTGAATCAGCATCTGGTTGGCATATCCAGAGGTCATGAGGGTGTGGATTGCCGTATCCAGGTCGGCGTGCTCCTGGCGCTTTGTCGCCAGTTCGAGCCCGAGGGCCGCTTCCTGTTCCTTGGTAAGTGGCAGCATGGAGCCGCTACGCAGTCCTTCAAAAAGGGCCTTCACGCCCGGTTACGAAGGGTTAACCTAGCCCACCGAGAATTGCACATAGTTTCGTTCACAAGGTCGAGTGTTGCCCGATTGCCAAATGGACGGCGCGTGAATTTTTTGTGACGATGAGTCGTTCGAAACAGCTGCGGAGGAAGTTGAATGACGACCGAAGGCCACATGGAGGCGCTCACGCGCCGCCACCGCGAACTCGCCCGGAAGATCGAGGACGAGCTCAACCACCCCAGCCACGACGACCTCTACATCGTATCCCTCAAGCGCAAGAAGCTGGAAATCAAGGACGAGTTGGCGAAGCTTCAGATGAGCGACGCCTGAGAAACCAAAGTTCCACTACGCGTAATGAAGGCCACGGCACCCGCCGCGGCCTTTTCATTTGAAGTCGTTGATCTCGAACCAGTAGCCGTTGGGGTCCTGGACGAAGACCGCGCGCATTCCATCGGGCCGCACGTTCACTTCGCCGGCTACCCCGGCCATGTTGGAGAAGGCGACGCCGGTTGTACGGAAGTGCGCGATTGCGGCGTCCAGGTCTGGGGCGGAGAGCGCGATGTGCGTGCGTTTTTCCACGAAAGTGCGTGAAATGTCGCCAGCCTGGATGTGGAAGCGCTGGGCATTGCCGAACTCGAACCAGCGGATGTGCCCGCCACCCATCGGGTCGGGAACCTCGCGGATCTGCAGCACCTCGGTGAGGAACCTTGCTGTCTCGTCGAGGTCGCGGACGAGCAGCGCGATATGGTCCAGCCGGTACTCGATGGTCATGCTGCCGCTCCGGAGAAGAAGACGCCCATGGCCCCCTTGTAGATGATGTAGAGGGCGAGGAGAAAGACCAGCCAGTAGGTCAACTGGTAGAAGCGCTTCACCGAGATGCGGCGCACCAGCCAGACGCCGGTGACCACGCCGGCGATGGCGAGCGGTGCGAGAAATGCAGCGGTGGAGAGGTTCGCGACGTTGAGCTGCCCGAGGAAGAAATAGGGCACGAGCTTGGCGGTGTTGACGATGGCGAAAAAGAACGCCGTCGTGCCCGAGAAGGCCACGGGTGTCAGCCGCTGCGGCAGGACGTAGATCTGGAACGGCGGACCGCCTGTATGGCTGATGAAGCTGGTGAAGCCAGCGAGGCCGCCCCAGGTGGCGCCCCAGCCCTTGGAGGGGGGCAGGCCCTCGAGCTTCTTCCGGATCGGCAGAAGGGCATCGAGAATGAACAGCAGCGTCAGGATACCGACGAAGAGCAGCACCATGTCGTCGGATACGAAGCTCCAGAGCAGCCAGCCGATGGCGGTGCCTATGAAGGCGCCGGGGAGCATGATCCACAGGATGCGCCAGTCGGCATCCTTGCGGTAGGTCCACACGGCGATGGCGTCCATTACCAGCAGCAGCGGCAGCATCATGCCTGCGGCCTCGCGCGCGGGCATGACGAGCGACAGCAGCGGCACCCCGACCAGCCCCAGGCTGCCCACCAGCCCCGACTTGCTCAGGGCAACGATGATGACGGCCAGGACAGCGATGGCCCAGAAATAGATATCGTGCATTTGGGAGAGTTACGCCGGCGGGAAAATCGGCGCTACTCGGACGCCCGCCTGCCGGCGTTGTCAATATCGCCATCGGGAGCATCCGGTGCGCCCTGGGCGGCCGTGCGCTGGCGCGCCTCGTGCAACTCGTCCTCGAGTTCGGCCTCCTCGTCGAGCGCACTTTCGCGGTCCGCTTTCATGACGGCGTCGAGCATCTCGGTGGAGCGGCGGACAAAGCCGATATAGGCGTCGCTGTCGTGCCGGACCGAGTAGCTGTCTTGCAGCATGCGCTCGTCGTGCTGCTGGAACGCTCCTGCAACGCGAGCCGCCGTCTCCTCCGGCTGCCCCAGTGCCACCAGGGCCTTTTCGCCAAGGCGGAGGGCCGAGCGGAAGGTCTCGCGCTCGATGACCGAGACGCCAATCGCCATCAGGTCATGGGCGTGGCTGCGGTCGGCGGCGCGGGCGGCAATCAGAACGTCCGGGAAGTTGCGTCGGATCTGCGTGGCGATCGACAGGATGCGCGCCCCACCCGCTACAGCGACCACCACCATGCGGGCGTCTTCGATGCCGGCGGCGCGGAGGATGTCGAGGCGTCCACCGTCGCCATAGAATACCTTCACGCCGAAGCGCTTCACCAGCTCGATCTGTGCCGGATCGTCGTCGATCAGCGTCATTTCGAAGCCCTGGGCCCGCAGCAGGCGGGTGACGATCTGGCCGAAGCGACCATAGCCGAGGACGATCACCTTGCCGCGTCCGTCGATGCCATCCGGGCCCGGCGGCGCTGGCAGCTTCGCATCGCTGTTGAGCCGGGGCGCCCAGAGTCGATCGTAGAGGAAGAGCAGGAACGGAGTGCTCGCCATACTGAGCGCGACCACCACGGTCATCAGCTCGACCTCGGGCCCCGCGATAGTCCCGGCGGTGCGGGCGAACTGCAGGACAACGAAGGCGAACTCACCGGCCTGGCTCAGCAGCACCGCGAGCAGCAGGCGCTCCGCCAGGTGCATCCGGAACAAGGTGGCGATGGCGAGCAGCACGGCCATCTTCACGCCGATCAGCGCGATCACCAGGGCGATCACCACCAGCGGGTTCTCGACCACCACGGAGAAGGCGATGGACATGCCGACCGAGATGAAGAACAGCCCGAGCAGCAGACCCTTGAAGGGTTCGAGGTTGCTCTCGAGTTCGTGCCGGTACTCGCTGTCGGCCAGCAGCACGCCGCCCAGGAAGGCACCAAGCGCCGGGGAGAGGTGAAAGCTCTCGGCCACCAATGCGGCGCCGACGACAAGCGCGAGGGCGAAGGCAGTGAACGCCTCGGGCACCTTGGCGCGGGCGAGCCACGGCATGAGGAACGGCCGGATTACCCAACGCGAGCCGGCAAGCGCCAGCAGGAAAGCGCCGACCAGGCCGAGCGCCACCCACCAGTCGAACGGGTTCTCGACTGCCTCCAGCACCTCAGCGCCGAGCGTTGCGACGGGCACGCCGCCGCTCATGCCGGCGAGGAGAGGGATGGCAGCAAGGATCGGGATCACTGCCACATCCTGCACGAGCAGGATGGAGAGCGAGGCACGGCCGGTATCGGTCTTGGTGATGTTGCGCTGCGCCACGGTCTGCATCGCGATGGCGGTCGAACTCATGGCGAGCGCCAGCCCGACGACGATCGCAGCGGGCCAGGAAAAGCCGACCAGCTTGAAGGTGAGGGTGAGCAGGCCGCTGGTCAGGGCCATCTGGGTCAGCCCCATCCCCATCACCCGATGCCGCATCCGCCAAAGCTCGTCCGCATCGACCTCAAGGCCGATGAGGAACAGCATCATCACCACGCCGAACTCGGCGATCTGGCGGACGACCTCGCTGTCGGAGACCAGTTGCAGGCCGTAGGGGCCGATCAGGATGCCGGCGGCGAGATAGCCGAGAATGGTACCGAGCCCGGCCCACTTGAAGAGCGGCACCAGGAGCACCGTCGCCGTCAGCAGGACGAAGATGGCAAGCAGGAGATTGGTTTCCATCGATACCTGCCCGCGCCCGTGGCGGCCCCGGTTGCGCCCTTCAGTCCTACAGTCGGTGTGTGGTCAGGCGGGCCGGTCGGTGACTACCCCGCGTGGCGCGCCGCCCCTCAGTCCTCGGCGTCGTCGCGGGCACTGCCCTTGAGCGACTTGAGCTTGGCGAACACCGAATCGGCGTCGATCTCTTCTTCGCGCTCGGGGCGACGGTCGGCGGACTGGTCACCGCCATCGAACTCGAACTGCTCCAGTGCGTTGGCCCGGCGCTCGGCGCTCGACAGAGCCTCCTCGGCCGACAGCAGCATGGTGCCCTGATCCGCCTCGTCCGGCGTTGCAGCGCCCTTGGAGGCGCGCTTCACCTCCAGATCGAGGTCGATCTGGCTGCACAGGCCGAGCGTCACCGGGTCCATCGGGGTGATGTTCGCGTTGTTCCAGTGCGAACCCTCGCGCACCGCGTCAATGGTCGACTTGGTTGTGCCGACGAGGCGCATCAGCTGAGCGTCCTTCATCTCGGGATGGTTGCGGAGCAGCCACTTGATAGCGTTCGGGCGCTCGTTGCGGCGCGAGATCGGGGTGTAGCGCGGGCCCTTGCGCTTGGGCGCGGCGACGCGGACCTTGGGGTCCGACAGCTTCAGGCGGTAGCTCGGATCGCCTTCGGCCCTTTCGATCTCCTCGCGAGTGAGCTGGCCGTTCTGGATCGGGTTCGCGCCCATGATGCCACTTGCCACGTCGCCATCGGCTACGCCCTGCACCTCAAGCGGGTGCAGTGCACAGAAGGCGGCGATCTGCTCGAACGACAGCGCAGTGTTGTCGACCAGCCAGACGGCGGTGGCCTTGGGCATCAGAAGGGGCGTGGCCATGATAAATTTCTCCTTGAGGCGCGGCCGGGTTTTCCTCCCGATCCGCCCCGCCTCGTGGTTCACGATGAGGGGGAATAGCCCCCTATATACGCGCGGAGCCCGCTTGTTTCAATTGGATTGATCGCGCCCGAAGTCAGTAACCAGCACGATCTTTCCGTAGTTGGCGCGGGTTTCAAGAGCGCGGTGCGCTGCTGGGGCGTCGGAAAGCGAGAAGCGCTGGATGCGCGGCTTCAGTACAAGCCCATCGGCGAACGCTGGCCAGGTATTCGACCGGAGGCTCGCCGCGATGGCCGCCTTTGCCGCGCTGGTCTGCGGCCTCAGGGTCGAGCCGGAGAGGGTCAACTGCTTCATCATCAGCCGGGCAGCGTTGATCTCGGCCTTTGCCCCTCCCGCAGTAGCGAGCAGGACGATGTGGCCGAAGCGGGCGGCGGCGGCGATGTTGCGATCGAGGTTCTCGCCGGCCACCATGTCGATAACCCGATCGGCGCCGTGCTCGGCGGTAATCGCCATGGTGCGGGCCACTAAGTCTTCAGTGTCGTGACGGATCGCCGCCTCGGCTCCGAGGCTCATGGCGTACTCGGCCTTCTCGGCCGATGAGACGGCGGCGATCGGGCGCGCACCGTGCAACCGGGAAGACTGGATGGCGGCTCCGCCGATGCCGCCAGCCCCGCCATGAACCAGCACGAACATGCCTGAAGACAGGCCGGCACGCATCACCAGCGTCTGCTCGACGGTAAACCAGGTTTCCGGGATGGTTGCACCCTCGACCAGGGTCCAGCCAGAGGGCAGGGGCAGGACCTGCCCTTCGGGTACCGCGACGTACTCAGCGTAGCCGCCGCCATTGGTCAGCGCTACGACGCGGTCACCGATCGAGTGGCCGGTCGCCCCCTCACCCAAGGCGGCGATTTCGCCCGAAACTTCCAGTCCGGGGAGGGGCGAGGCGCCTGGCGGTGGCGCGTAGGTGCCGCGGCGCTGTCCGAGGTCTGGTGCATTGAGCCCGGCGGCTGCAACGCGGATCAGCACTTCGCCCGAGCCCAGTGACGGCACCGGATGTCGCACCGGCTGCAGCATCTCTGGGCCGCCAGGGGCGGCGATGGCGACGGCGATCATCTGGGCGGGAATGCTCATGGCGCAGTCTTGCTCTGCCACCGCCTGTCGCGCAACTGGCGGTAAGGCGTAGGCTTGCGCTTGATCTCCATCGGTCTAGAATCGGCCAACGCTCAGGCACGGAGAAGGCTGGTGTTCGGCGACGATGAGGTCAGGAAGCCCAAGGGGCATGAGGTCGGGATGCCGATCGATACGATGTCGGTCGAGGAACTGGAGGAACGGATCGCCCTGCTGAAGGGTGAGATCGCACGGCTGGAGCAGGCGATCGGGGCACGACGGAACACGCGTGCCGCCGCGGATTCCCTGTTCAAGCTCTAACGGCGCGTTCTCTAGAAGGGCGCCTTGCCGATGTCTGCTTCGGCGACCGCTTCGACCTGCGCTGCCTCGAGGTAACGCTGGTAGACCCAGCCAGAACCACCGGCGAAGCTGACCTTCATCCACCCACCCTGCTCGTCGGAGACGCGCACCTTGGTGCCGGCCGCAACGGTGCCGAGCTGGCGGTTGTTCTTAGACGGACCGGAGCGGACGAACACGTCAGTCCGCACCACATATGGGGCGCCGGCAAGGGCAGGCCCGACCATGTCGGCCGACAGCGGGGTCATCTCGGCGACGAGGGTGGCCGGGGCAGCGGACGATGCCGACGACGCGGGGGGAACCTCCCGCACGTTAGCCGCGGTGACCGGCATCCTGATCTTCGGACTGACCTCGATTGTCTTGGAGATATCGAGATCGGCAGCCTTCGCGACGGGCAGGCGAACAGAGGTGGCTCGGTTCATCTGAACAGCCCCGCGCTATTGCTAAGTGGAGCGTCTGCCGGTTTCATGCCGCTGCGAGAAGCGGTTGGTTGAAGTAGACGTAATCGGGCGTCCTGCGGTCAAGCGATGAGTGTGGGCGTTGCCCATTGT
>CAMDAL010000028.1 GCA_945888565.1 Devosia equisanguinis
CGCTGCCCTTCGTGTCGTATGGTGGCACCTCGATGCTGGCCGTCGCCTTCGGTATGGGGCTGATGCTCGCCTTCACGCGGAAGCGGCCGGAGGAGCGGCTGGTGACGGGGCTTCCCGCCTACCATGCCCCGGTGCTAAGCCCCGCCGAATGAGCACATTCGTCCTTATGGCAGGCGGCACGGGAGGACATCTCTTCCCGGCCATGGCCCTGGCGCAGGAACTGCGCCGGCGTGGCCACGACATCCAGCTGATGACTGACCATCGTGTCGCCTCCTATGGCGACAAGTTCCCGGCCAGCCAGACCCATATCGTTCCTTCGGCGACGCCGTCGGTCCGCAACCCGGTGAAGTTCGTGGTGGCTGGCTGCAAGATCGCCTGGGGGACGGCTATCGCTTTCGGCAAGCTGTTGGCGGTTCGTCCCGATGCGGTGATCGGCTTCGGCGGCTACCCGGTGTTTCCCCCGTTCCTTGCCGCGCGGCTGCTGGGCATTCCGGGCCTGCTGCACGAGCAGAACGCGGTGATGGGGCGCGCCAACCGGGCGCTGGCACGCTTTGCCAACTCTATCGCGCTGAGTTTCGCCAGGACCCTCAAGGTGGAGGCGTTCGCGGCCAAGACCACGCTGACCGGGAACCCGGTGCGTGACCGGGTCACCATGGTTGCGGGTACGCCCTATCCCGATCTGCCCGCCGATGGCCCGATCCGCGTCGTGGTGACGGGCGGCAGCCAGGGGGCGCGCATCTTTTCGGACGTCATGCCGGCGGCCGTCGCGACGCTGCCCGACAACCTTCGGCAGCGGCTGCGCCTCGTGCAGCAATGCCGCGCCGAGGACCTCGATCGGGTGACGGAAGCCTATCGCGGCGCGAAGGTGAACGTCGAACTGCAGCAGTTCTTCACCGACCTGCCCGAGCGGATCGCGGCCGCGCACCTGGTGATCGCGCGCTCCGGAGCCTCGACCATCGCCGAACTGGCGGTGCTGGGACGCCCGGCTATCCTCGTACCGCTGCCCGGGGCGCTCGATGCTGACCAGAAGAACAACGCTTTGGTCATGGAGACGGCCGGAGCCGGCTGGATCATGGAGCAGGCCACGCTTACGCCCCAATCGCTGGGCACCCGTCTGGCCTCACTTTTGAGTGACCCGGCAGTGTTGCCGCGCGCGGCCGCTGCCGCCAGGTCGCTTGGACAGCCGGACGCTGTTGTCAAACTCGCGGACGTCGCTGAACGTCTCGCCCAGAAGGGAAAAGCCTCATGAAGATGCCGCGCGATATCGGTCCGGTGCACTTCGTCGGTATCGGCGGCATCGGCATGAGCGGCATTGCCGAGATCCTGCACAACCAGGGGTACAAGGTCCGCGGGTCTGACAGCTCCGAGAACCCGAACGTGCAGCGCCTGCGGGCGATGGGCATTGAGGTGGCGATCGGCCAGGCGGCGGACAACCTCAAGGACGCGGCCGTCGTCGTCATCTCGTCGGCGATCAAGAAGGGCAATCCGGAGCTGGCCGCGGCGCGCGCGCGTGGCCTGCCGGTGGTGCGCCGGGCCGAGATGCTGGCCGAGATCATGCGGTTCAAGAACGCCATCGCCATCGGCGGCACGCATGGCAAGACCACGACCACGACCCTCGTCGCCGCGCTGCTCGATGCCGGTAACCTCGACCCCACCGTCATCAATGGCGGCATCATCAATGCCTACGGCACCAATGCCCGCCTCGGTGGCGGCGAGTGGATGGTGGTCGAGGCAGACGAGTCGGACGGCACCTTCGTCAAGCTGCCGGCCGACGTGGCTGTTGTCACCAATGTCGATCCGGAGCATCTCGACTACTATGGTGACTTCGAGAAAGTGAAGCAGGCCTTCATCAACTTCGTCGAGAACGTGCCGTTCTACGGCTTCGCCGTCATGTGCCTCGACCACCCCGAGGTGCAGGCGCTTGTCGGGCAGATCCGCGACCGGCGGGTGATCACTTACGGTCGAAACCCGCAGGCCGACGTGCGGCTGGTCGACCTCGAGAACCGCGACGGCGTGCAGCATTTTTCCGTCGAGATCCGCGATCGCATCCGGATGACGCATCTCCGGATCGAGGGGCTCGAGCTGCCGATGCCGGGCGAGCACAATGCGCTGAACGCGACCGCGGCGATTGCCGTGGCCGACCAGCTCAAGGTGCCGGCCGAGGCGATCCGGAAGGGCTTGAAGACGTTCTCGGGTGTGAAGCGGCGCTTCACCAAGACCGGCTCGGTCGGTGGCATCACGGTCATCGACGATTATGGCCACCACCCGGTGGAGATTTCGGCGGTGCTGCGGGCAGCGCGGCAATCGACGAGGCGCGACGTCATCGCCGTGGTGCAGCCGCACCGGTACAGCCGGGTCAACGACCTGTTCAACGAATTCGCCGCCTGCTTCAACGATGCCGATACCGTCATCGTCGCGCCGATCTACGCTGCGGGCGAAGCGCCGATCGACGGTGTGACCCATGAGGAACTGGTGTCGCGCATCCGGGCCCGCGGCCACCGAGACGCGCGCGTCATCGATCGGGCCGAAGCGCTGGCGCCGCTCATCGCCGCGCGGGCGCAGGACGGGGACTACGTCGTCTGCCTCGGCGCCGGCAACATCACCCAGTGGGCCGCGGCGCTGCCCGGCGAACTCGGCAAACTGATCGGCCAGGAGCCGGACGCACCATGAGCAAGCACGTCGCCGTCCTGATGGGCGGGGTTTCCAACGAGCGTCCGGTATCGCTGTCCTCGGGCCGCCAGTGTTCGGACGCCCTGCAGCGCGCCGGCTACCGGGTCACCGACATCGATGTCGGCTTCGACATTGCCGAGCGCCTGCGTGACCTGCGGCCGGACGTGGCGTTCAACGCGCTGCATGGCCCCTATGGCGAGGACGGCACCATCCAGGGCGTACTCGAGTTCCTCCGCATTCCCTACACGCACTCGGGCGTGCTGGCCTCTGCGCTGGCGATGAACAAGCATCAGGCCAAGATCATGTTCAAGGCGATGGGAATCCCCGTCACCGACCACCTGATCGTCAACCGGGCGCAGGTGGCGCGGGCCCATGTGATGGAACCGCCCTACGTGATCAAGCCGGTCGCCGATGGCTCGAGCGTCGGGGTGTTCATCGTCAAGGCCGATATGAGCCACCCGCCGCAGGAGATTCTGCGCGAGGACTGGAACGCTGGCGAAGAAGTGATGGTGGAGCGGTATGTTCCGGGGCGCGACCTCACCTGCGCGGTGATGGGCGATGTGGCGCTAGGGGTTACCGAGATCGTGACCGATCTCAGCTTCTACAATTTCGAGGCCAAGTACGCCAAGGGCGGCTCGAACCACATTATTCCCGCACAAATTAAACCGGAAATTTACGACAAAGTGCAGAAAATAGCACTCAAGGCGCATGCTGCGCTTGGGTGCCGGGGCGTGACGCGGACTGACTTCCGCTTCAACGACCGGGCCGGGGTGGACGGGGAACTCGTCTGCCTCGAAATCAACACCCAGCCGGGCATGACCGAGACGTCGCTAGCTCCCGAGCAGGCCCGCCATGCGGGGCACAGCTTCGAAGAGCTGGTGTCCTGGTTGGTGGAGGATGCGAGTTGCAACAGGTAGGGGCCAAAGGTTTCGCCGATGCCCGACCGGTCGATCCACGCCAGTTTCCCGCCATCGTTTCGCCCGCCGCGCGCAATGCTATGGTTCGGGCGAACCATGTGTGGGTGCTGCACAAGCAGCGGATCGTGCAGGTTGTCGGCGCCATCCTCGCGCTGCTGGCGTTCGGCGGCCTGATCGCGGCCAAGGACATGATCTGGGAAGGCGGCGTCACCGCCTTCAAGTTCGTACAGGGCGAGTTTGCGGCCGCCGGCTTCGGCATCACCTCGATCGAGATTTCCGGCCAGGTGCTGGCGTCGGACGCCGATATCATCACGCTGCTGACGGTCGGGACCGGCAACTCAACGCTGACTTTTGATGCGCAGAAGGCGCAGGCGCGGCTGCAGTGGCTGCGCGCCGTCAAGTCCGCCACGGTGCGCAAGGTCTATCCGAACCGCGTCATCGTCTCGATCGTCGAGAAGGCGCCGGTGCTGCGCTGGCGTATCGGCAGCACGACCTGGCTGATCGACGAGCGCGGCGACAAGATCGGCACCGACATCGCATCGTACACCGAACTGCCGCTGGTGATCGGGCAGGGCGCTGCCGACGACGCCGTGCCGATGGTGCGCATGCTGGCGCGCTATGGCCGGATCGGCGACGGGCTCGCGGCGCTGTCGCGCATCGGCGACCGGCGCTGGGACCTGATCTACCGCAACGGCCTCCGCGTGCAACTGCCCGAAGCAGGCGTGGCGCAGGCGCTTGACCGGCTCGAGATCTACCAGGCGCAGTATCAGTTGCTTGACCGGGACGTAACCGAGATCGACCTGCGGGTTCCGGGCGTCGTGACGCTGAAGCCTGGCGAACTGGCGCGCGAGCAGATTGCTGCAAGCTCGGGCAAGCCGAAAAAGGCCACTGGAACACCCTGACCATGATGATGACCGACGCCATGACCGCCCGGCTCAAGCCGCTGCCGCCGGGCAAGACCTCGCTGGTGAGCGTGCTCGATATCGGCTCGACCAAGATCTGCTGCATCATCGCGCGCCTCGTGCCGCGGCCGGAAGGCAAGACGCTGCGCGGGCGCACGCACAATATCGAAGTGATCGGCTTCGGCTATGGTCCTTCGGCCGGCATAAAGTCGGGTGTGGTCACCGACCTCGACAAGGCCGAGCAGGCCGTGCGCACCGTTGTCGGCATGGCCGAGCGGGCGGCCAGCGTCACCGTGCAGTCGGTGATCGTCAACGTCACTGCGGGCCGGCTGGGCTCGGAGACGTTCTCGGCCACCGTCAATCTTGGCGGGCAGGAAGTCGAGCGGGCCGACGTGCAGCGGGTGCTGCGCGCCGTGAACGAACGCTCGGTGCGTCCCGAGCGCTCGATCATCCACGCCATGCCGATCGGCTACGCACTCGATGGCCAGAAGGGTGTGAAGGATCCGCGCGGTATGGTCGGCGAGCGGCTGTCGGTGGATGTCGCCTGCGTCTCGGCCGAAACGCTCGCGATGCGGAACGTCGAACTGGTGCTGCACCGCTGCCACCTGCAGATCGAGGCGCTGACCGCCACCCCCTATGCCTCAGGCCTCTCGACGCTTGTCGACGATGAGAGCTCGCTGGGCGTCGCCTGCATCGACTTTGGCGGCGCGACCACCACGGTGTCGGTGTTCGCCGAGGGACACCTCGTTTACGCGGATGCCATTGCCATTGGCGCGCACCACCTCACCCTCGACATCGCGCGCCACCTGTCGGTCGGCATCGCCGATGCTGAACGGCTGAAGACGATGTACGGCTCGGTGCTGCCCGGCCAGACCGACGATCGCGAGATGATCCCGATCACGCCGGTCGGGGCGACGCGCGACGAAGCGCCAGGTCAGATCCCGCGCTCGCACATCACCCGCATCATCCGCCCGCGCGTCGAGGAAGTGCTGACCGCCGTCAAGGATCGCATGCAGGCGACCGGGATGATGGATATCTGCGGCCGCCGCTTCGTGATTACCGGTGGCGGCTCCGATCTCAATGGATTGCCCGAGGTGGCGCGCCGGATTCTCGCCCGCAACGTCCGCAACGGCCGCCCGCTCGGCATTTCCGGCTTGCCGGACATGGCCAAGGGCCCGGCTTTTGCAACGGTGGCCGGCATGCTGATCTACCCGCAGGTGTGCGGCCAGGAATATTCCGAGCCCCGCCGCATGGCCAAGCTCACCGGCACCGACGGCTACTTCGCCCGCGTCGGCACCTGGCTCAAGACGAGTTTTTAGCCTTAGTAGCTACCCGGTCTTAAAGTCGGTCCTGCATGCTCGCCAGCATGAGCCGCACCGCGCCTGACCGTCTCGTGCATATCGACGCCATGCGCGCCATCGCGGCGCTGCTGGTGCTCTGGATGCACGTCACCGAAGACCTCCCGGTAGCCAGCCGCGGCTGGTTCGGGGAGCTGGCGATCGACCTCAACGTCGGTGGCATCGGCGTGATGCTGTTCTTCATGATCTCCGGTTTCGTTATCCCGGCGAGCCTCCGGGCGGGCCAGCCGCGCGACCGGGAACTGCGGCGCTTCGTCATTGGCCGCTTCCTCCGCCTTTATCCGGCGTTCTGGGTGTCGATCGTCCTTGCGCTGCTCCTCTCATGGTGGCTGTGGGGCAGGGAGGTAGACGGGCTCGCCATCCTCGCTAACATCACCATGGTGCCCCAGCCCTTCGGCCAGCCGCTGCTGCAGGAACTCTACTGGACGCTGCTGACCGAGCTCGTGTTCTACGGGCTCTGCGCCGGGCTGTTCGCAGCGGGTTTGCTGGACCGGGCAGGGGCGCTGGCAGGCGCGAGCCTGGCGCTCGCGGTGCTGTTCATCGCCGGCTACGTCAACGGCGTCAGGACGACAGCCAACCCGCTGCTGTTCCTCTACTACCGGGAGATGCCGATGCACATGTCGCTAATGTTCGCCAGTGCCTTGCTCCGCAAGTGGCATGACTGCGAACTGGGGCCGGGGACGGCGCGTTCGGTCCTGCTATTCCAGTTCGGACTTTGGGCGATCGTCCTCGTCTGGATGAGCTTTACGACAGGCTCGGATGGCGAGCTTGGCTGGCGCTATCTCGACATCGAGAGCACCCGTGCGATCGGTGTCGTGCTCTTCGTTGTCCTCTGCTTCTGGCTGAAGCCGACCTGGGCGCCACTCGTCTGGCTGGGGCGGTTGAGCTACTCGTTCTACCTGCTGCACCGACCGCTCATGGCGGCGCTGCTCTGGCTGGCGGCAATGGTGCCGGCGATGGCCTGGCTGCATGCCAACCTCTTCGTGAGCCTCGCTGCGGTGCTACTGCTTTCGGCCGCTGCGGCAGCCCTCGCGTACCGGGTCATCGAGGTCCCGTGCATCAATCTGGGACGCCGCCTGAGTCGGCCGGCGGCGGAAGAAGCTCGGCCTCGGACCGCCGCCGCCATGCTTAACCAGTCGTAACCAGCACCCCGCGTCCGCTTGCATTTTGCGATCACGTTAACCCGTTCGATGGCATTGTTAGGGTCTGATTAACGAATTGGCGACTAATACTTGTCCCCACACGCCACGCCATGGGGCCCTCGATGACCATCAATCTCACCATCCCCGATATCCAGGAATTGAAGCCGCGGATCACCGTGTTCGGTGTGGGCGGCGCCGGGGGTAACGCGGTCAACAACATGATCGCATCGGGCCTCAGCGGGGTGGACTTCGTCTGCGCCAATACCGATGCCCAGGCCCTGGCCCTGTCGAGCGCACAGCGCATCATCCAGCTCGGTGTCTCGGTCACCGAAGGGCTCGGCGCCGGTTCGCACCCGGAAGTCGGCCGGGCCGCAGCCGAAGAGAGCTACGACGAGATCAACGACCACCTCAGCGGCGCCCACATGGTGTTCATCACCGCGGGCATGGGTGGTGGCACCGGTACCGGTGCAGCTCCCGTGGTGGCCCGCGCGGCTCGCGAGCAGGGTATCCTGACCGTCGGCGTCGTCACCAAGCCCTTCACCTTCGAAGGCAATCGCCGCGCCCGCCTCGCCGAGGACGGCATCGACGAACTGCACCGGCATGTCGATACGCTGATCGTCATCCCGAACCAGAATCTCTTCCGTGTCGCCAACGAGAAGACCACCTTTGCGGACGCCTTCAAGATGGCGGACCAGGTGCTCTACTCTGGCGTCGCGTGCATCACCGACCTGATGGTCAAGGAAGGCCTTATCAACCTCGATTTTGCCGACGTCCGCGCCGTGATGCGTGGCATGGGCAAGGCGATGATGGGGACAGGCGAAGCCTCGGGCGACGATCGTGCCCGCCACGCGGCAGAAGCCGCCATCGCCAACCCGCTGCTCGACGATGTGTCGATGCACGGCGCGCGTGGCCTGCTCATCTCCATCACCGGCGGTCCGGACCTCACCCTCTACGAAGTGGACGAGGCGGCCAGCCGGATTCGCGAGGAAGTCGATCCGGACTGCAACATCATCCTCGGCGCCACCTACGATCCGGACATGAGCGGCACCATCCGCGTGTCGGTTGTTGCCACCGGCACCGATGCGACCATGGTGCAGGCTCTCGAGCCGATGAAGGCTAACCCGATGCGCACCCCGCTCACCGCACAGGCGATGCGGGCCGCTGCCGAGCGACAGCCGGCGCAGGCACAGGTGACGCACTACGAGTCGCAGCCCGAGCCGGCGTACGAGCAGGAGCCGGAACTCGAGACCCAGGTGCAGGCCGCGGTCGCCGAGGCGATCAGCCATGCGCCCGAGAGCCAGTACGACTACGAGCAGGAAGATGACGGCATCACGGTCGAGCCGTACATTCCTGCCGCCGCTGCGGCGCACCAGCAGTTGGAGGAGGCGCCGCGACTCATCGATGCGCCCATTCCGAGCGTCTATGTGCCGTCTTCGGCCGAGCGTCCCGACGGTCAGCGTCGCATGCCGCGCACCGAGGAGCTGCCAGCTGTTGCTCGTCGGTCACTCCACGAACAAGAAAAGCAGGTTGAAGAGCCGCGCAATGCGCGTGCGCTGTTCAAGCGTCTGGCCTCGAATGTCGGCCTGAACCTGCGTTCGAACGAGCCGGCGCGCCCGGCTCACACCAACGAGCCGTCCGCTGACGATGCGGCAGCCCGCAGCGCCATCGAGGCCGGAGCCTCCCGGAATCCGCGCGTTTCCGGTGCACCAGAAGGTGCACGCGGCTCGCTCGACCCCCAGGGTCGCCAGCAGCCGCAGGCGCAGCAGAAAGAACACATCGAGATCCCCTCGTTCCTCCGGAAACACGGCTAAGGAACGCGGGGAAACCGCTGATACTGGTGTCCCGGTGCGGCTTCCGCGCCGGGATTTTATTGTCTATGACTGCTTCGGGTCGTGGACGGGGCGGGAGTCCTTACAGCATGAATAAACTTTCGACGCGGCAGCGGACCTTGGCCGATGCCCTCGAATTCAGCGGCCTTGGTGTTCACTCGGGCGCCCCCGTGACGCTTGTCCTCGAGCCTGCCGCGCCTGATTCCGGTTATACGATCACCCGCATCCTCGATGATGGCCGCAAGCACGGCCCTGTGCCGGTGCACTTCTCTCGCGTCACCCGCACGACGCTGTGCACCACGATCGACCTCGGCGACTCGGTTTCGGTCGCCACGGTGGAGCACGTGGTGTCGGCTCTTTCGGGTCTCGGCGTCGACAATGCCCATATCGTGCTGAATGGTCCCGAGTGCCCGATCCTCGATGGCAGCGCCTGGCCGTTCGTCGAGGCGATCATGGCGGTGGGGCTCAACATCCAGCCGGCCGCCCGCCGCTACATCAAGATCACCCGGCAGGTGCTGGTCCGGAACAACGAGGCCTCGGCGGCGCTGGAGCCCTATAACGGCCGCCTGTTCGACCTCGAGATCGATTTCGACAGCCGTGTCATTGGCCGCCAGCGGATGATCTTCGACTGGACGCCGCGCAAGTATTACGATGACGTTTCGCGCGCCCGCACCTTCGGGTTCGTGCGCGACGCCAAGATTCTCCGCCAGGCCGGCTATGCGCTCGGCTCGTCGATGGACAATTCCATCACCGTGCACGAGGACCGCATCCTCAACCCCGGCGGCCTGCGCTACGAAGACGAGTTCGTCCGCCACAAGCTGCTGGACGCCATTGGCGACCTGGCGCTGTGCGGCCTGCCGATCTACGGCCGTTTCCGCTCCTACAAGGGTGGCCACGCGCTCAACGCGCTGGTGCTGCACGGGCTGTTCGCGTCGGAGGCCAATTACGAGGTCGTCACGGCCGACGAGTTGCCGTATGCCTTCGACTGGCTCGACGATATGCCGGAAGGCATCGCGGAACGGCCATACCTGCGGTCGGTCGGCTAACATCCCGCCACAGTTTTGAACTTATTTGCCAGTAGTCCGCCCTGACACGTTCAGGGTATTGCGTTCAGGGAATGGGGCCGGTTTTGACCATCACTCAGCACATTGGTTTTTCGCGTCGTCTCGTTCGCATGGCGAGCGTCGGCGCCCTCGTGGTGCTGCTCGCCGGCTGCAACCTCTTCGGCCAGCCCAAGCTGAAGGAAGAAGAGATCATTCCGCCCGATACCCTGTACCAGCAGGCGCTCGGCGAGATGGACAAGCAGCGCTACCTGACCGCCATCGACACGCTCGAGAAACTGGAGCGGCAGCACCCCTACTCGGAGTTCAACGAGAAGGCGAAGCTGATGCAGGTCTACGGCAACTATCGAATCGGCCGGTTCGACGAATCCATCATGGCCGCTGACCGCTACATGGCGCTCTATCCCGGATCCAAGGAAACCGCCTACGTCCTCTACCTCAAGGGCAATTCGTACTTCGGGCAGATCAAGGACATCACGCGCGACCAGAAGATCTCGCAGCAGGCCAACGAGACCTATTCGCTGCTGATCTCCAACTACCCCAAGAGCGAGTACGCCAAGGACGCCAAGGACAAGCTGAACATCGGCGTCGACCAGATGGCAGGCAAGGAAATGTCGGTGGGCCGCTACTATCTCGGCCAGGGCCAGTACGCTGCTGCCATCAACCGCTTCAAGGTCGTGGCGACGCAGTTCCAGACATCGACCCATGTCGAGGAAGCGCTGTTCCGACTCGCCGAAGCGAACCTCGCGCTGGGCCTGACCTCCGAGGCTGCCACTGCCGCTGCCGTGCTCGGCCACAACTACCCGCAGTCAAAGTGGTACAAGCAGGCCTACGACCTGCTCGGCAAGCAGGGCGTGAAGCCGGAAGTCAACCAGGGTTCTGCCCTTGCGTCCCTGCGACAGGGCTGAACCAACAAGATTTGTTTCTTGTTTGTTCTTTTTGGCCGCGCTAGTTTGCCGCCGCGATCCGAATGGTTCGCGGCGGTTCTGTTTCGAGGCTGGTGATGCTCAGCGCCCTATCGGTTCGCAACATCGTGCTGATCGACCAACTGGACCTGACGCTCGATACCGGGCTGACGGCGCTGACCGGCGAGACCGGCGCGGGCAAGTCGATCCTGCTCGACGCGCTGACGCTGGCGCTTGGCGGGCGAGGCGACGCGTCGCTGGTGAGGGCAGGGGCCGAATCGGGCCAGGTGGTCGCTGTGCTGCAACTGCCGCGCGAGCATCCGGCCCGTGAAGCGCTCCGCGAAAACGCGATCACCGACGACGAAGACATCATCCTGCGCCGGGTGCAGTTTCCGGACGGGCGGACCCGCGCCTTCATCAATGACCAGCCGGTTTCGGCCGGGCTGCTGCAGGCCATCGGTTCGCTGGTGGTGGAGATTCACGGCCAGCACGACGACCGGGCGCTTGTCGACGTTGCCACGCACCGGGCCGCGCTCGATGCCTTTGGTGGGCACGATGCGATGGCGGGCGCGGTCTATTCGGCCTACCAGGCACTGGTCGAGGCCGATGCCGCCGTAGAGGGGCAGCGCGCGCTGATCGCCGAGGCCGCGGCCAAGGAGGAATATGCGCGCCACACGGTAGGCGAGCTCAGTGAGCTTGGTGTGGAGACCGGCGAGGAGGATATCCTGGCCGAGCGCCGCCAGCGGCTGATGACGCTGGAGAAGGCCGCGGAGGAAGTCCGCGATGCCGACGAGATCCTGAACGGGCCGATGGCGCCTGGGCCGAACCTCGCCAGCCTGATGCGGCGCCTGTCGCGCAAGGCTGAGGCTGGCGCGGCGATCTTCCAGCCGATCGTCGATGCACTCGATGCGGCGCTGATCTCGCTCGATACGACCTCTGACGCGCTCGAAGCGCTGAAGCGCGACATGGCGTTCGACCCGGCCGACCTCGAACGGGTGGAGGAGCGGCTGTTCGCGTTGCGCGCCATGGCCCGCAAGCACCACACCACCGTGGACGGGCTGATCGAGGTGCAGGTGCGCTACCAGACCGACCTTGACCGGCTGACGACTGGCGAGGCCTCGCTCAAGGATCTCGAGGCAAAGGCGGCGGCGGCGCGCGAGGCCTATACCGGGGCCGCCGGCAAGCTGAGCGCCGCCCGCGAAAAGGCGTCCGTGCAGTTGAGCAAGGCGGTCGGCAAGGAGTTGCCGGATCTCAAGCTTGGCTCGGCGCGCTTCATCGTCGATCTGCAGGTGGACAAGAAGCGGGTCGCTGCTGCCGGCTACGACCAGGTTGCCTTTCACGTGCAGACCAATCCGGGCACGCTCGCCGGGCCGCTGCTCAAGGTCGCCTCGGGCGGCGAACTCAGCCGCTTCCTGCTGGCGCTGAAGGTGGTGCTGGCCGACCGTGGCTCGGCGCCGGTGCTGATCTTCGACGAGATCGACACCGGTGTGGGTGGCGCGGTAGCGGACGCCATCGGACGGCGCCTGAGCCGGCTCTCCCAGAAGGTGCAGGTACTGACCGTCACGCATGCTCCGCAGGTCGCGGCGCGCGCGCAGAGCCACCTGCTGATCGAGAAGCAGGCGATAGAGGAGGGCGCATTTGTTCGCACCCATGTCCGCCGGCTCGAAGGCAAGCCACGGCAGGAAGAGGTGGCGCGGATGCTGTCGGGCGCCAAGGTGACCGACGAGGCACGCGCCGCGGCCGGCAAGCTGATTTCGGAGGTATTGTGAGCACCGAGGGCCGCGAGATCGAGAGTTTCAGCGAAGCCGAGGCCAAGGCAGAGCTCGATCGCCTGCACGAGGCGCTTGCCGCCGCTGACCGGGCCTATTTCGAGCTCGATGCGCCGGATATCGCGGATGCCGCATACGACGCGATGAAGCGCGACTATCAGGCAATCGAGACGGCCTTTCCGCAGTTCAAGCGGGACGATTCGCTCTCCGACAAGGTCGCTGGTGCGCCGGTGGAGGGGTTTTCCAAGGTGCGGCACGCGGTGCCGATGCTGAGCCTCGGCAAGGCCTATACCGATGAGGACGTGGTCGACTTCATCGAGCGCGCCCGGCGTTTCTTCGATCGCGACAAGGACCTTGAGCTGGCTTTCACGGCTGAGCCCAAGATTGACGGGCTTTCTGCCTCGCTGCGCTACGAGAACGGCGTGTTCGTGCAGGGGGCGACGCGCGGCGATGGCGCGGTGGGTGAGGATATCACCGCCAACCTCAAGACCATCAAGGACATTCCGCAGACGCTGAAAGGCTCGGGGTGGCCGCAAAGCATCGAAATCCGTGGTGAGGTCTACATGACCTATGCCGAGTTCGAGGCGCTGAAGACGCGCTCCGCCGCAGTCGGCGGGCAGGAATATGTCAATCCGCGCAATACCGCAGCGGGTTCGCTGCGCCAGAAGGACCCCGGTGTTACCGCCAGCCGCAACCTGCGGTTCTTTGCATATGCGTGGGGCGCGAC
Source organism: Devosia equisanguinis (assembly GCA_945888565.1). GTDB lineage: Bacteria > Pseudomonadota > Alphaproteobacteria > Rhizobiales > Devosiaceae > Devosia_A > Devosia_A equisanguinis_A. The sequence goes on from CAMDAL010000028.1 coordinate 13,281, forward strand.
CACCGAAGACCCGGCGCCGACGCAGTTCGAGGCGGTGCAGAAGTTTGGCGAGTGGGGGTTCGAGATCAGCCCGTGGATGGTCCGTGCGAAAACCGTCGAGGACCTGATCGGGCAGTACAAGGCGATCGAGGAAAAGCGGTCGTCGTTCGGCTATGACATCGATGGCGTCGTCTACAAGCTCGATCGGCTCGACCTGCAGCGGCGCTGGGGCTTTTCGAGCGGCGAGCCACGCTGGGCGGTGGCGCACAAGTTCCCGGCCGAGCAGGCGATGACCACCGTACAGCGGATCGACATACAAGTTGGTCGCACCGGTACACTGGCGCCGGTGGCGCGGCTGGCGCCTGTGAGCGTGGGCGGCGTGGTGGTCGAGAACGTCACGCTCCACAACGAGGACTACATCAAGGGCATCGATTCGACCGGCGCGCCGATCCGTGGCGATGAGCCGATCGATATCCGGGTGGGCGATACGGTGGTGATTCAGCGCGCCGGCGACGTGATCCCGCAGATCGTCCGCGTCATCCTCGAGAAGCGCCCGGCCGAAGCCGTGCCGTACGAGTTTCCCCACACCTGCCCGGTGTGCGGCTCGCCGGCGACGCGCGAGATGAACGAGAAGACCGGCAAGGAAGAGTCCCGGCGCCGTTGTACCGGCGAGCTGATCTGCGCGGCGCAGGCGGTGGAGCGGCTCCGCCACTTCGTGTCGCGTGGCGCCATGGATATCGAGGGATTGGGCGCCGAGAACATCGACCTGTTCTTCAGCGCGGGTCTGGTGAAGACCGCAGCGGATATCTTCACCCTGAAGGCCCGGCGTGAGGCGGTGCAGCAGGCGCTGTTCGAGCGCCGCGAGGCGCAGGCGCGGCAGCGCGAGGCGGCCAAGGGGGCGACCAGGAAGAAGGTGCTGACCGCCGAGGAGCGCACCTACGAAGGCCTCGACAAGCTGTTCGCCGCCATAGACGCGCGGCGCGAGCCGGAGCTTGATCGGTTCATCTTCGCGCTCGGCATCCGGCACATCGGCGAGACGACCGCGGCGGCGCTGGCGAAGAATTTTGGCACCATCGAGAATGTGATCGAAGTCGGCAAGGACGTCGCGGCGCATCCTGATGATCCGGCATCGGTGTTCCCGTCGATCGACGGGATCGGCGGCACGGTGATCGAGGCGCTGAGCGACTTCTTTGGCAACGAGCAGAATGACGAGGTGCTCGATCGGCTGCTCGCCGAGGTGCGTCCGAAGCCCTACGTGCTCAACGTGTCGGCGACATCCGAAGTGGCCGGCAAGACGGTGGTGTTCACCGGCAGCCTTGAAAAGCTGACGCGCGGCGAAGCCAAGGCGATGGCGGAGCGGCTGGGCGCCAAGGTGGCGGGCTCGGTGTCGAAGAACACCGATATCGTCGTGGCGGGTCCCGGCGCCGGCAGCAAACTGAAGCAGGCCACCGAACTGGGCATCATGGTATTGAGTGAAGACGAGTGGCTGGAGTTGGCCGCGAGGTAGTGCTGCAACTTGCGGAGTGGATCATGCTGAGACTGACGACTGTGATCATGGCCGCTCTCCTCAGCTTTCCGGCCTTGGCGGGAGAGGGGGCGGATATCACCCTGCGCCACCTGTACGTCGGCACCTCCGAGGCGGGCATTGCTGAACTCGATGCGCGGGCGGATGCCGTAGCGCGCTTTGGAGAGGGACTGCTGCAGTTCACACAGGCAGTGCAGAACTTTGGCCGCTCGCTGTACCGCCACGGCTATGACCTGTCCGACCGCGTGCGCGGCCCGATGCTCATCAACGTGCCGGTCAACCCAAGCCCCGTGCCGCTCGACTACGACACGCTGCGCGTCATCCTGGAGGCGTTGGTTGCCGATCTCGACGTGGCGCAGAAGACGCTGCGGGAGGCCGGGGCGGCGGGCGACTACGTGATCCCGGTCGACGTGATGAAGGTCGTCGTGGACATCGACGAAGACGGGATGACCGAAGAGGGAGAGAACATCGGGGCCATCGTCGGCCCGGCGCTGGGCATCAACCGGATTCCCCGTGCGCCCGGCCTCGAACAGCCGGCGGAGGACGATCCACCCACCCTGACGCTGGGGCTCGATCGGGCCGACGCCATCTGGCTGGCCGGTTATTCCAACGTCACCGCCGCGTTTGCGGAGTTCCTGCTGGCGCACGACTTCCGCACACTCTCCGAGACGCTGCTGCCGCATCTGTTTCCGCGTGCCGGGCTGGGGATCACGGAGCCGCCGAGTGGGCCTCCCGATACGACCTACGGGCTGTTCGGAAGCCGGGACGACGAAACGCGACTGGTCGACCTTGTTGCTGCGGTCCACACGATGAATTGGCCGGTTATCGATCGCGAACGGCTGAAGTCGGTGCAGGGCCGGTTGAGATCGATCACCGCGCTGTCCCGGCAGAACTGGCAGGCGATCATCGCCGAGACTGACAACGACCGCGAACTGCTGCCGGGGCCGACGCAGCAAAGCGTGCTCGGCGGGCCGGGAATCACCGCCGAACAGATCGAGGCCTGGGTCGCTTCGCTCGATACTGTCGATCAGGTGCTCGATGGCAAACTGCTGATCCCGCACTGGCGTTTCCAGCGCGGCTTCGACCTTAACGCCTATTTCGATACCGCCACCCGGACCGACCCTTTGCTGCTGCTCAGCGGCCACGACGCGGTGCAGTTCCTGCGGGATGGGCCAGTGCTTGACGATGGCAGCTTCGCCGATTTCAATCAGGCGTTCGGCTCGCAGTGGCTCGGCTACGCTTTCTGGTTCAACTGAGGTTTTCCATGCGTCACTACGCCTTCCTCGCGCTTGCCCTGATCGCCTCGCCGGCTTTCGCGCAGGACATGTCCGACCCCAGGGCGGTCGTCGAAGCCCTATATGCCGGCTATCAGCCGCCCCACGAGTTCCCCGCCGACATGCGGGCGCTGCGGTCGAAGCGGCTCAACGACCTGTTCGAGGCGGACGCGCAGACCGCCACAATACAATTCGCTAAGCGTCATATTCGGTCATTACGCTATTGTTTATAATGGCTTATTCCGTTTCTGCTTGTTCGGGAAAATTCGTTTTGATACAGTGACAGTCGCTAATCAAAGGTGGAAATCTTGGCATCAGGAAAAGCGGCATCCGAGGGTGGAAAGGCTGGGGGAAAGCTGGCGGCAACGCTGACGCCACTCCGCATCAATTCGCTGAGTCCGGGAAAGTATTTCGACGGCGGAGGCCATGGGCTTTATATCCGTGTCGATGGCAATGGCGGCAAATTCTGGATTCAGCGAATTGTCATCCACGGCAAGCGGCGGGAAATGGGGCTGGGCTCCTATCCCCTGATAAGCCTGGCAGAAGCCCGTGAAGCGGCAAGGGCGAACAAGAAACTAACCTATCTGGGCGGCGATCCGCAGGCCGAACGGCGAAAGGCCAAAGCGTCCATTACCTTCGCGGAAGCGGCGGAGCAGTACCTCGCTTCAAAGCTGGACGGCTTCTCGAACGAGAAACACCGGAAGCAGTGGCGCGCCACGCTGGAGCAATACGCCTTCCCCGTGCTGGGCCATATGGCCGTGAAAGCCGTCGCTGTCCCTGACGTTCTCCGCGTTCTCAATCCTTTCTGGCGGGAAAAGAACGCAACGGCTTCCCGGCTGCGCGGAAGAATTGAAAGCGTCCTGAGCTGGGCAACGGTGGCCGGTCATCGGGAGGGCGACAATCCAGCGCGCTGGGGCGGCAATCTAGCAGAACTCCTGCCGAAGCCGTCGAAGCTGGCGCAGGGTGACAATCAACCGGCCGTTGCGCTGGCGGAACTGCCGCGCTGGTGGCGGCTGCTACTGAAGCGGGAAGGCATGGCTGCGAAGGCGCTGCAATTCGTGGTGCTGACGGCGGCGCGATCCGGTGAAGTCCGAGGCGCGACATGGGACGAAATTTCCATTCCGGAGGTTGAGGGCTGCGATTCTGCGATTCCTGCGATTTGGACAATTCCGGCTTCACGGATGAAGAACGGTCGCGCGCACACACTCCCACTGACTGCCGAAGCCGTGGCGCTGCTGCGGTCCCTGCCGCGCCTGGAAGGTAGCAATTTCGTTTTCTTCGCTCCGCGAGGTGGATCACTGTCGGACACGTTGATTTCGGCCATCATGCGGCAGATGCACCAAAACGAAACGGCGGAGGGTCGCGAGGGCTTTCTTGATCCCGTGAACAAGCGGCCAGCCGTGCCGCATGGGCTGCGGTCTACCTTCAGGCAATGGGCGGCGGAGCGGGGCTATGCGCGCGACATGGCCGAAATCCAGCTTGCGCACTTCATCGGAAGCGAGGTCGAAAGGGCTTATCAGCGGTCCGACATGGTGGAGCGGCGGCGCGCCATGATGGCGGATTGGTCCGCTTTTCTGGAAGGCCGCGCGGCTTCCGGTAACGTCGTGACCATGAGGCAGGGCCATGTCGGATGAGAACAGAACGCTTGGAAAACCGCAGGGTAGTAGCGGCTGGACCGGCCGATCGTTCCGATACTCGGTCGGGATTGAAAAGCGAGAGCTAATTGAACACCCCGAAGGGGGTTATGCCTTCACGGCTGAGGCGGCCCCCTGGTAAGTCATACTTGGAGAGAAGCTCACGCACTTCCATCTCGACTACCTCTAAGAGCTCGGCATCATCGACCATATCGCATTTGTTCATGAACACGATGATGTAAGGCACACCTA
>CAMDAL010000029.1 GCA_945888565.1 Devosia equisanguinis
AAGATCGGCGCAGTCGTCACCACCAGCGTCCGACGCGTCAGGATCGCCATGGCTTCAGCCTACCCATGGCAGAACGAGTGGGAGCTTGCCCATGCCTTCCTCTGTGATGCCGGCGGCCGATGACGAAACAGACAGCGCACAGTCCGAAATCCGTCGAAGCTGCCGCTCCCGCTTCCGCGGGCCGTCGCCGCGCGTTCCCACGTCGTCAAAAAGCCAACGCCATCGCACCAAGCAGACCAGCAATGGCCAAATCCCCTCCGCACGCCTTCATACCCTGCCAACAGCGCGGAGCTGTGAGATATCCGGGCTAAGCCAGCACCGGGTTAGCGTCCACGGCCCAATCGCCTCTGAGCCAGACAAGCCCCCCACCGCCGAAGTCCGCTCTGGGCTAAAAGGCAACCGCTCGGGTACCCATTCGCTTCCCAGGGGGTTACCCAGCGGGGCGAAGTCGGAGTCATTGGGATATATTTCGCAATGAAATCAATACGGATGCGAGGCCGACAGGCTTGCCAATAGTCCGCGTGTCGGAGGCCACTGCTGCGGCGACCGCTTTGCGGCCAGAATTGGCCCCTGGGGTCAAGCTCGTTCAAGTGCTGCTCGTTCCGCGATTTCGCAGCCTGAACAATGGAATGCGCGGGAATGCGCGCTTGGCGATGGCCTCCCCGCACTCATCCCGGCGTGATGCCGTCAATGAAGGCGGACAGGTCGTCGCTGGCGTTGATCGGTTCGCTCCCAGCACGCACCGCGTTAGCGAAAGCGATAAGGGAAGAGGTGGGGTTGTGCCGACCTGCGTCGGCGCGGAGGTTCATGACCAGTGTCGGGCAGAGAAACAGCGCCAGCCGCACCACATCGCGCCAGTCCGGCGGCAGCAGGTAGCGATCCTTGAGCAGTTGCAGCAGCGGGCGCCAGGCCTCGTAGGCCTTCACCGCGAGCAGGTCGCGGCGCACAGCGCTCGGCATCCAGTCGGTTTCAACCGAGAGCATGCCGTCCTCGAACCGCGCCGAAGCCTGGTAGCGGGCTTCGGCCTCGTCTGGGTCGTAAAGCCACAAGGGGTGGGCGAGGATGTTGTGGAAGGTCGTCTTGACCTCGGCCAGCAGGGTCGGGACATGAGCGCCGGCAAAGGCCGGATCGAAAAATGACAGCACGGCCCGATCAGCGCCATCGGTGTACCAGACATTGGCATTGTGCGCGTCGCCATGGGCAACGACGCCGCCGGCATCCGCCATCAAGGCTGGCTGCAGGCGCCGATGCGCGCGGTCAAAGAGTTGTCCTACCGTGTCACGATAGGCGATGCCGTTGATGACGAAGCGGGCACTGGCGAACTGCTCCCATGTCAGCTCTGCGCCGGGAAAGCGGAAGCGTTGGCCGACATAGAAGCTCGCAAGGCGTCCGCCGGGATAGGCCCCGGTGCCGGGGTCGATAAGGCGCTCGTAGAATAGGCGGTTGATCGGTTCGGCGCGGGCCTGTTGGGGCGTGATCGGTGCGAGGCTCCGGCGATAGACGTCGAGCACGGTCTGGCTGAGCGCAGTCTCCGCAGCGATGGCGCGGGCCCGCTTCACCGGATCATCCGCGAGATCGAGCGCGCGCAGCACATCGGAAAGGCGCGGATCGCGGCGACGGCGATAGACGAGGATCTGTTCGCCCGGCAGCACCGACATGTGTATGGGCTGATCGACTGGCAAGCCGGCGCGGGCGAGGATGTCGGCGCGGTAATACTCGCCGCTCATGGCCTCCTCGCCTTCCTCCTGATGGAACTTGAAGAAGAACTCGCCCTCGTCGGTTGCAAAAAAACCGTTGAGCGAATTGAGGCTGTACTGGTCGTGATTGATGGCGACGTTGCGGGCCTCGATGGCAAACAGGTCGCGCAGCAGTTCGGCAAGCATCGACTCGGCGAGGTCTGGCCCCTGCCTGGCCGCGGCGCGAATGGCGGCTGTGCGGCTGACAAAGCCGGTCACCGGGCAGTGTCCCGGGTTATTGCGATGATGGTCTTGAGGCCCATCATCTCGCCGGCGAGGAGGCGGGTGAAGGCCGCCGGGACCGCTTCGAGTTCGATCGTTGAATCTATTAGGGAGATCAGCGTGTTCTCCAGCGCGGCGCACATGGCGATGGCCGCGGGCAGTTCATCGCGGAAGGCATGGCAGCCGACCAGATTGATCTCCCTCTCGACCAGGCGATTGGGGTCGAGGTCGAGCGTGCCGTGGCTGATGCCGACCAGGGCGAGGGTCGCGTTGGAGCCGATGACCTCGAGGATCTGGCGTAGGGCGGCGATACTGCCGGTGGCGTCGATGACATAGCGGATCGCAGGGCCGCCGGTCGCCGCAGCTATGGCAGCACGGTCGAGCTCGACCCCCTGCCCTTTGGATGCCGCGGCGACCATCTCGACGCGCGCCGAATTGTGGTCGCTAAGCAGGATTGGGCCTCGATGGTTTTGCGATAGGGCCAGCGCGCACAGCCCGCCAATTGTGCCGCAACCGACGACCAGCACTGGCGCATCTGGGCTCGGTGCGAGCTTGGCAAGGGCATGCAGGGCGACTGCCAGCGGCTCCGCCATGGCGGCAGCACGTGGGTCGAGCGTTGCGGGACGCGGGTGGACCAGCCGTTCGGGCAAGAGAATTTTCTCGGCGAACCCGCCATCGCAGACCTCGCCAACAAAGCCGAGCGACTCGCAGGAATTGTGGTCGCCGGCCAGGCAGTTCGCGCAGGTGCCGCACCAATAGCGAGAGTCGGCAACGACGCGGTCGCCGGGGACGAACGAGGAACCGGCACCAACCGCCGCCACACGGCCGCAGAGCTCATGTCCGGCGGTGCTCGGTGATCGTGAAATCCACTGGCCGGTGGAGAAATTGTGCAGGTCCGAACCGCAAATCCCGGCCGCCTCGACGTCGATCAGCACCCAGCCGGGGCCCGGCGCACCGGGGGCGGGCACCTCTTCGAATCGCAGGTCCTTGACGCCGTGAAGGCGAACAGCACGCATGATCCGGCTACTTTATGAACTGCTGGCGCAGCGGCGATACGGCGAGCGCGTGCGAGGAAAAACCCTCGTAGAGCGCCAGCGTGTGGGCATGACCGGCGAGCAGCGGAAAGCCGGCGGCAGTCACATAGCCGACCGAACTGCGCTTGACGAAGTCGGTGACCGAAAGCGGGCCATAGGTGCGGGCCCACCGGCTGGTCGGCAGCACGGCATTCGGGCCGAGGCCAAAATTGCCGATCGAACATGGCGTGTGCTGGCCTAGCAGGATTTCAGCCGCCTCCGTGATGCGGCCGAGATGGTCATAGGGTTCGGTCGAGAGGATCTCTAAATGCTCGGGCGCATACGCATTGATGAAGGCGTAACTCTCCTCGACCGACGACGTGAGGATGATGCCGCCGGTCCTGCCGGTCAGCACGGCCGTCGAAAAGGCGACGCGCTGCTCGGTCATTTTGGCCCAGAGGTGGGGCAAGGCGGCCAGCGCCTCGTCGACGACCCGGCGGCTGTGCGTGACGAGGTAGGCCGATGAATCCGGGCCATGTTCGGCCTCAATCAGTAGATCAAGCGCCGCAAGGCCACCATGCACGGTGTCATCGGCGAAGATCACGGCCTCAGACGGGCCGGCAGGCAGGCCGGTGTCGAGCACGCCGGACAACAGGCGCTTCGCCGCGACGACCCAGGGGCTGCCGGGGCCAACGATCTTGAGCGCAGGCTTGATGGTGCTGGTGCCGAAGGCCACAGCGGCGACTGCCTGGGCGCCGCCAACCTTGTAGACGGTCTCGACGCCGGCGAGGCGCGCGGCGATCAGCGTAGCGGCATCGACGCTGCCATCGGGAGCCGGCGGCGTGACGATGGCGATATTGGGGACACCCGCAACGACAGCCGGAACCGACGTCATCATGGTCACGGAGGGGAACGACCCCTTGCCGCGCGGCACATAGAGGGCGACCGACTGGATGGGGGTGAACCGATCGCCGGCGAAAGCGCCGGGCCGGATTTCCTTCATCCACATGGTCTCGGGTTTCTGCTCCTCATGGAAGCTGCGGATATTGTCGATGCCGAACTGGATGGCCTCGACGACCTCGATATCGACCAGCCTGAAGGCAGCGTCGAATTCGGCGGGCGTCACCTGGATCTGGTCTTCTGTGACGCTGGATTTGTCGAAATCACGCGCGAAGCGCGCCAGTGCAACGTCGCCCTCAGTCCGCACGGACTCGATGATCGGCTTCACCTTCTCGATGACGCCCGACAGGTCGGCCTCGGAACGCCTGAGCAGGGCGGCGCGGCCCTCGGCCGACAGGCTCGCATAGTCGTAGAAGGATACTTCAGCCATGATTGCTCTCGCTTTGGCAGGATGACGTTGCCGTCATTTCGATTTGAGGAAGATGTCGAGGCCGACCAGACGATCCAGAAGCGCGATCACTAACGCCGCACAGGCGATGAAGACGACCGAGATCGCAGCAAGGTCCGGCGTGATGATGGAGCGGATAGAGTTGTAGATCTGCACCGGCAGCGTCACCGTCCGCGCGTCAGTCAGCAGCAGGCTGACGAGGAACTCGTTGAGCGCCAGGATGAACATCAGCAGCGAGCCGCTGATCACGCCAGGCATTACGGCCGGCAGGGTGACATGGAGGAAGGTCGAGATCGGCGGTGCACCGCAATTGGCAGCCGCCAGCTCCAGGTCCGGATCAAGGCCGCCGGCGCTGGCGCTGACCGCCCAGATCATGAAGGGCAGGTTGATGACGCAGCAGGCGACGCCAATCGGCCAGATCTGGCCGAGCATGCCCATCTGCCCGAACAGGAGCATCAGGCCGATGCCGGAGCCGATCAGCGGGATGGTGAAGGGCAGCAGCAGATAGATCTGGAAGGTCTTCTCAAACCTGATCGCATACTTGGAAAGCGCTATGCCGGCTAGCGTTCCGATGGGAATGGCGATCAGGGTGCAGATCGTGGCAACGGCAAGCGAGCGCATGAAGGCATCCCGCAGGTCCGCCGCCATGGCGATCTTGGCGTACCATTGCAGCGAAAAGCCGTCCGGCGGGAAGGCAATGATATTGCCGGACGTGAACGAGGCGCCGAGCACAACGATGGTTGGCGCCGACAGGACAATCAGCACCATGCCGACCATGACCCAGATGACGATGGTCTTGCTGAGCGGAGCGTTCATTTCCTGTCGCGCCCCATGGCGAGGGTGCCGGCACCGAAGAGGGTGAAGACCAGGCCGACGGCCAGCGAGCCGATACCTACGAGGATCAGCGTCAGCGCAGCGCCCATGCCCTGATCGGAGGTGCGGAAGAACTGGTCATAGATGGCGTTGGCGATGAAATCCTGCGACCCGCCGCCGAGAATAGCCGGCATGGCAAAATCGGTCAGCGACAGAGTGAGGACGACCAGTCCCGCGCCGACGAGACCGGGTTTCGCCAGGGGCAGTACAATGTGGGTGAAGGTGCGCCACCAACTGGCGCCGAGCGAATTGGCGGCCGATTCGAGCTCTTCAGGAATGGCAGTGAGAGCCGGGGCCAGCATCAATACGGCAAAGGGCAGCATATATTGCACGAGGCCGAACAGCACGGCGGGATAGTTGTAGAGCAGACGGACGGGCTCGATGCCGACCAGCCCGAGCAGTCCGTTGGCGACGCCTTGGTTGCCCAGAATGATCAGCCAGCCATAAGCGCGCACGACCTGGCCGATGAAGAAGGGCAGGAATAGTGCAATCAGCAGGAACTTGCGCAGAAGCGGCGACGACGTCCGCACCATCAGGTAGCTGTAAGGAAACGCGAAGACCAGGCAGAGCGCCGTGACTATGACCGAACCCAGCAAGCTCCGCCACAGGACCGTCCAGTAGAGGCCGGTCGAGAAAATCTGGCTGTAATTGGCCCCGGTATAGTCCTCCGAAGGCAGGAAGGTGCTGCGATCGAGCGTATGGGCGCTCGATTCCGCGATCTGGATCATGCCGATGACCAGCAGCAGTACCAGCAGCACGGCAGGCAGAAGCATGAGATACGGCAAACCGCGCGAAAAGCGCGATGGCCAAAGAGCGCTCGCCATATTCTCGACGGCATCCATGACGCGCCAGCGGAATGGGTAGGCTTGTTTGGACGCTGGCATGGAGGCTCCTGGGAAACAGGGTGGCGCGCACGCCACCCCTGAGATCGAAGGGCTGACTCAGCCCTGCATGATGGCCTTGAACTCGCCGAACCAGTCGCTTTCGTGTTCCACCTGGACGGCGGTCGGAATGCGGATCAGGCGTTCGAAATCAGCCGGCTCAGTCGGGTAGGACGGATCGCCCGCGAGACCTTCAGGCGGGGTCACTCCAGGCACAACGCCCGGCAGGCCGAGGCCATCGAGCCACACCTGCTGCGCCTCGAGGGTCAGCGCGAAGTTGATGTACTGCTTGGCCCAGTACAGTTCGTTCGCCGGCAGACCCTTCGGGATCCACAGGCCATCGGTTTCGAACTTGGAGCCCTCTTCCGGCACGGTCCAGGCCAGGTCGATGCCGTTCTTCATGGCTTCGCGGGCATTGGTCGAGATGGTTACAGCCAGATCGATTTCGCCATTCTGGAACCAGGTGGTGAAATCGGGATCTTCACCGAGCAGCGGCTCCTGGGCCTTGACCTTGCGGATGAACTCCCAGGCCGGCTCCATGTTGCCGGGAATGTCCTCGAGCGAACCGCCACCGGCCACCTGGGCCGGGAAGTGGAAGCCGATGCCGTCGTTGTAGAGCGCGATACGGCCCTTGAACTTGGGATCGAGCAGCACCTGCAGCGAGGTCGGCGCACCATCGGGGAAGGCCGACGGGCGATAGGCCAGCACATAGACATAGCCGTAGGTGTTGACGATCGGGTAGCCCTCGAGCCCGACGGGCTTCGCCAGTTCGGTCGTGTTGGCGAGGTTCGGCAGGTCGGACAGGTCTTCGGTGACACCGCGCAAAGCCGACTTGGTAGCGTTGGTGGTGGTGTCCCAGTTGATGTGGATCGGTGGGACGCGGCCCTGCGCCACGGCGGCCCACACCTTGGGCTGGATCTCGTTGTCTTCGGTCAGGTCATGCCGAACTGCGATACCGGTTGCAGCGGTGAAGGGATCGGAGACGCCGGCCTGCAGCGCCGCGACCCACGAACCGCCCCAGGCGCGCACGATGATCTCAGCGGGCTTCTCGGGTTCCTGGGCAAAGGCCTTGCCGGTCCAGCCGGTAGCGGCCAGGCCGCTGAGGGCCGCGGCACCGCCGAGAAACCTGCGGCGGGTAAGGGCGAGGATAGAGGTCGTCTTGGTCATGCCGTTCTCCTGTTGTTGCCGGTCCCTGCCGGTTCAGTTCGGGTAGGTCAGCACATCCTGTGCATTCCAGCCCATCGCCACCGTTTCGCCGATGGCAAATTGCTTATGCGCACCCGGATCATGATCGAACACACGAAGACTGGTCGATGATGATGCCAGTGCAATATCATAAACCGTCCGCTCGCCCTCGAAGATCGCATCTCGGACGGTGCCGGTGCGGGTTGTCTGGCAGTTGCCGAGCCCAGCCTCGCTGGCGGCCAGACGTATCTGTTCGGCGCGCAAGGCGCCGGTGACGGCGGAACCAGCGGCCGGGACCGCGTCTTTGGCGCGCCAGGTGCCGGAGATCGTTTCACCACCCGACCTGAAGGCAACCTCCGAACCCGCGGAAGACACGACGGTGCCGGAGATGAAATTGGTAACGCCGATAAAGCCTGCAACGAAGGCGTTCGCCGGATTGCGATAGGTCGCCGAGGGTGGCGCCATCTGCTGGATTTCGCCCTTGTCCATCACGATCACCTCGTCGCTGACCACCAGCGCCTCGCGCTGGTCGTGGGTGACGTTGATGGTGGTAACACCGAGTCCGCGCTGGATCCGGCGGAATTCGAGCTGCATTTCCTCGCGCAGCTTGCGGTCGAGCGCCGCCAGCGGTTCATCAAGCAGCAGCAGGTCGGGCTCGAACACCAGCGCCCGCGCAATCGCCACGCGCTGCTGCTGCCCACCCGACAACTGGTGGATACGCCGATCGGCGTATGGACCAAGCTGCACCAGGTCGAGGTAGCGCTGTACGCGCTCGGGAATGGTCTGCGCATCGAAGCGGCGCATCTTGAGCGGGAAGGCGACATTCTCCGCTGCCGTCATGTGCGGAAACAGCGCCAGCTTCTGGAACACCATGCCGATCGAGCGCTTGTGCGGCGGGGCGGCGCTCACCGGGGTGCCGTTGATGACGATCTCGCCCGCGCTTGGCCGCTGGAATCCGGCGATCATCCGGAGCAGTGTGGTCTTGCCGGAGCCGGACGGTCCGAGGATGGTCAGGAACCGACCCTCGTCGAGCTCAAAGGAAGCGTTCTTGACCGCTTGCGAATTGCCGAAGACCATGTCGACATTCCTGACCGACACGGCGACCTTTCCAGTCTGGTGAACCGATCGCTCGGCGCTTTGGCTTGTCATCGCTCTTCCCAGTCGCTCGGGATGGCTCCCGGAGGCAGGTGTACCGATCGGTTCGCTACATAATGTCTATACATAACGATCTCGGAGTCAATCAGATCGTAAGCACTTTTTAGGATTGCCCAAGTTTTGTGCACCTAACCTAGATCGAGGCCAGGAAGCCCCCATCGATCGCCAGGCACTGTCCAGTAACGTAGCGCGCGGCATCGCTTGCCAGAAACACTACCGCACCGCCGACATCGTCCATGCCGCCAAAACGACGCTGCGGTATCTTGCCGAGCATTGCCTCGGCCCATGCGTCGTCCGCATAGAACACCTCGGTCATCTCGGTCTGGAAGTAGCCCGGCGCGATCGCATTCACGCGGATGCCGGCAGCAGCCCATTCGGCCGACAGCGCCCGCGTCATCCCGAGAAGGCCGCTCTTGGAGGCTGTGTAGGGGACCGCGGTCGGGATGCCGACGAAGGAGGTCAGCGAGCAGAGATTGACGATTGCCCCCTCGGCCCTGCGCTGCGCCATGCTCCGGGCCACCGCCTGCGAAACGAAGAAGCTGCCCTTGAGGTTGGTGTCGACAATACTGTCCCACAGCGCCTCGTCGACATCGGCCGAGGGCGAGACGCTCTCGAAGCCGGCATTGTTTACGAGGATATCGACTGGCCAGTCGGCGACCAGCGCATCGATGCGGCTGTTGATCGCGGCGACATCACGCACATCGAAGGCCACCCCCTTCGCCACGATCTTCTCGGCGGCCAGAAGTTCAAGCGTGCCGTCCAGGGCACCGGTGCTGCGAGATGTCACGCAGACTTCCGCGCCCATCCGCCCCAGTGCCAGCGCGATGGCCTGCCCCAGCCCCCGGCTTCCGCCAGTGACGAGCGCACGCCGGCCAGCCAGGCTGAATGACTGAGGACCAAACATCATGACCTCCCCTTCATGAACTTCGGTTGCAGGATATCAGCACTTCCGGCCAATCATGTCTATACATAAACCTGCCGACGCCCTATGATGCCGGGGTGAATGTCGCAACAAGCGCGTGCCGGTCGCCCGGATAGGTGAAGCGCACCTGGGTAACCGGCCCTGCCCCGCTCCAGGTGCGGCGCTCGATGACGAGACATGCCGTGTTGGCTGGCACGGCAAGCGCCTTGGACGTTTCAGCATCGGATGCCACGGCGGAAATGCGATGCTCAGCGGAACTCCAAGGGACCTCGCGCAGCAGCCACTGACCCGGCGTGATGGTGTCGAAGTCAGCAGTCGCCGCGCCCGGCACGGTATCGAGACTGATCAGTCGCTCTTCGAGGCAGAACGGCTTGTTGCTCGCCAGATGCAGGCAGGTCAGAGCAAGCACCGATGCCCCAGCCGGGACATCGAGCAGCACGCGATCGGCGCCGGTCGCCTTGCGCCGGACGCGCCGGGTAAGCGCAAAAGAATAGGCCAGCTTGAGAGATTCGACTTCCTTGCGAATGTCGTTGATCTCGAGCACCGCCGAGTGCGCCTGCGGCTGGCTGACGAAGCTGCCACTCTTCTTGACGCGGTCGATCAGCCCGGCGCGGGCAAGCTGCGTCAGCACCTTGTTGACCGTCATGCGCGAGCAACCATAGTGCTTGGCGAGGTCGACCTCGAACGGGATACGATGGCCCACCGGCCATTCGCCGGAAACGATCTTGCCTTCGATGTCGACAACGATGCGCTGGTGAAGGGTGCTCTCCCTGGCCTCCAGGGGCGCATCCATCGGTGAAAGATCGACTGCACTCACGCTGCGTTGGCCTCCGTGCCGCATACTTGGTACATCGCGATTGTTCCGTGCCGTCAAGCGTTCAGCAGTTGTTTCATGGCTCGCTCGAACCGGCGACGGATGGTTTCGCGTTCGACGTGCCGCCCGCCCACGACCCGTTTCCGCCCCAGTGCCCAGACATCGCCGACCTGCACGTCACCACCGAAAATCCAGGCATCGAGCTGCGCCGCCGGTGGCAGGTAGCGGACATCGCCGACATTCAGCGTGACGAGATCTGCCGGCATCCCGACGGCAATGCCCGCGTCCCTGCCAAGCGCCTGCGCCCCGCCGGCCGTCGCCAGTTCGAGCAGCGTCTGGCCAGTCGAGGCACCGGGTGCGGCGATGACGTTGCGCGCGCGCTGCCCCAGCCGCTGGCTGTATTCGTATTGCCGCAGTTCACCGGCCAGCGAGATGAGCACATTGGAGTCCGAACCTATGCCGAAGCGTCCACCCTGCGCGAAATAGCTGGCGCCGGAGAAGGTGCCATCACCGAGATTGGCCTCGGTGATCGGGCAGAGCCCCACCACGGCCCGGCTGCGCGCGATGCCGGACACTTCCACGGGCATCAGGTGAGTGGCGTGGATGAGGCACCAGCGCTCGTCCACCGGCAAGGTGTCGAGCAACAGCTGTACCGGCCGGGCACCATGAGCCTTGAGACAGTCGTCGACCTCGAGGGTCTGTTCGGCAATGTGAATATGTACCGGCCCACCCTTGGCCAGCGGCAGCACCGTCTCGATCTCATCCAGTGTCGCGGCGCGCAAACTATGTGGTGCAATGCCCAGCCTGCCACCGGCTACCCCCCCGATCAGGATGTCGCAGGCCGCCATCAGAGTCCCATAGCGATCCACGTTGTTGATGAAGCGGCGCTGCCCCTGAGAGGGTGGCAGCGGACCGAAGCCACCATGGGTGTAGAGCACCGGCAGCAGCGTCAGCCCGATGCCGGCCTCGGCGCTGGCCTCCGCGATCCGCTCGGCCATTTCGGCGATGTTGTCATAGGGCTCGCCGTTCTGGTCGTGGTGCAGGTAGTGGAACTCGCCAACCCTAGCAAAGCCAGCCTCCAGCATCTCGACATAGGCCTGGGCAGCGACGGCAGCGACATGTTCGGGCGTCATCGACAGGGCGAACTTGTACATCACCGATCGCCAACTCCAGAAGCTGTCATCGGCCGGCCCGCGCCGCTCGGCAAGGCCTGACATCGCCCGCTGGAAGGCGTGGCTGTGGAGATTGCCGGCGGCGGGAACAATCACCGCATGACGCTCGGCGGCCGCGTCGGGCGTCACGCCCGACGCTACCGATGCGATCCGTTCGCCGTCCAGCACTATCGCGACATTGTTTGCCCAACCGGTTGGCAACAAGGCCGCTGCCGCGTGAAGCGCAACCATGGACCCACTCCAAAACGAGCCAAGTTTCGGTGACAGATTCCTCCTTGTCACCATCCTCATTATGTCTATACATGTTGGATGTGAATTGAAAGCGGACAATGCCATGACATTGACGGGTTCATCCTTGCCCACCGGCATCCAGGTCTGGCGGAACTGTCGCCTCCTCACGATGGCGGCAGACAGCAGCCTCATGGACGATGGTATCGTCATGGCCCGTGACGGCCGCATCGCCTTTGCTGGCGCAGCTGGCGCAGCACCAGTATTCCCGAACGCAGAAGTCATCGACCTGGGCGGCCGGTTGCTAACGCCCGCGCCAATCGACTGCCACACCCACCTTGTCCACGGCGGCCATCGCGCGCTCGAATTCGAGATGCGCCTCGCGGGTGCCACCTATGTCGAGATCGCCAAGGCCGGCGGCGGCATAGCTTCGACGGTGCGCGCCACACGGGCCTTGAGTGTCGACGAGCTTGTGGCCGAGGCCCTGCCCCGGCTTGATGCACTGCTGGCTGAGGGCCTCAGCACGGTGGAGATCAAATCCGGCTATGGCCTGACCATCGAAACTGAACTGCGCATGCTGCGGGCCGCACGCCAGCTTGCAACCCTGCGGCCTGTACGGATCGTTACCTCCTATCTCGGCGCCCATGCGCTGCCGGCCGAATTTGCCGGTCGCAAGGCCGACTACATCGCCGAGGTCGTCCTGCCCGGCCTCCGTGCCGCTCACGCTGAAGGGCTGGTCGATGCGGTGGACGGGTTCTGTGAAGGTATCGCCTTCGATACCGAGGAAATCGCCCGGGTGTTCGACCTGGCTGCCGAACTTGGCCTGCCAACGAAGCTCCATGCCGAACAGCTAAGCCACATGGGCGGTACGCGCCTTGCTGCATCGCGCCACGCACTGTCGGCGGATCACCTCGAGTACATCGACGAGGCTGATGCAGAGGCGCTGGCCCGGTCTGGCACCGTCGCCGTGCTGCTGCCCGGCGCCTTCTACGCCATCCGCGAGACGCAGAAGCCGGACGTTGCCGCGCTGCGCCGGCACGGAGTGAACGTGGCGATCGCCACCGACTGCAATCCCGGCACATCGCCGCTCACCTCATTGCTGCTGGCGATGAACATGGCGGCGACGCTGTTCGGACTGACTGTTGACGAGTGCCTTGCGGGCGTTACCGCCAATGCGGCGCGGGCACTGGGCATTCTCGATGAGACCGGCACTATCGAGGCAGGCAAGTCCGCCGACTTGGCCGTGTGGAACTGCACCACGCCCGCCGAACTGGCCTACCGCATCGGCTTCAACCCACTTCACAGCCGCATTTTCAAAGGCCAGCAAGCATGACGATCACCCTGACGCCGGGGGCCGTGACCCTTGAAACCCTTGGCACGATCTTCTGGACCGGCACGCCCGCGGTACTCGACCCGGCTTTCGATGCCGCAATCGATAGGGCGGCGGCCCGCATCGCCGAGATCGCCGCAGGCAATGCCCCGGTCTATGGCGTCAATACCGGTTTCGGCAAACTAGCCTCAATCAGGATCGACGCCGCCGACGTGGCGACGCTGCAGCGCAACCTCATCCTGTCGCATTGCTGCGGCGTGGGCCAGCCACTGGCCGAGAACATCGTCCGGCTGATCATGACGCTGAAGCTGGTGTCGCTGGGCCGCGGCGCATCGGGCGTGCGCATCGCGTTGATCCGGCTGCTTGAGGCCATGCTGGCCCGCAACGTCATTCCGGTCATCCCCGAAAAGGGCTCGGTTGGCGCCTCCGGCGATCTGGCGCCACTCGCCCATATGGCAGCGGTGATGATGGGGGAAGGCGAGGCCTTTGCTGGCGGCGTGCGCATGCCCGGCGCCGAGGCATTGGCGCAGGCGGGACTGCAGCCTGTGGAGCTCGCAGCCAAGGAAGGCCTGGCGCTCATCAATGGCACCCAGACCTCGACCGCCCTGGCGCTGGCTGGACTGTTCCGGGCGCATCGGGCCGCCCAGGCGGCGCTGATTACCGGGGCGATGTCCACCGACGCGGCGATGGGATCGTCGGCGCCGTTCCATCCCGACATTCACACGCTGCGCGGTCATCGGGGCCAGATCGACACAGCTGCAACGCTGCGCGCCCTGCTGGCCGGCTCCGCTATTCGCGAAAGCCATGTCGAGGGCGACGAGCGCGTGCAGGATCCGTATTGCATTCGCTGCCAGCCGCAGGTCGATGGCGCCTGCCTCGACATCCTGCGCGCAGCGGGGCGCACGCTCGAGATCGAAGCCAATGCGGTGACGGACAACCCGCTGGTGCTCTCCGACGGCAGTGTCGTCTCGGGTGGCAATTTCCACGCCGAACCTGTGGCTTTCGCGGCCGACCAGATCGCCCTCGCCATCTGCGAGATTGGCGCTATCGCGCAGCGCCGCATCGCGCTGTTGGTCGATCCGGCCCTGTCCTACGGCCTGCCGGCGTTTCTCGCCAAGAAACCGGGACTCAATTCCGGCCTGATGATCGCAGAGGTGACCTCGGCCGCCCTGATGAGCGAGAACAAGCAGATGTCGCATCCGGCATCGGTGGACTCGACGCCGACCTCGGCAAACCAGGAGGACCATGTCTCGATGGCCTGCCATGGCGCGCGTCGGCTGCTGCAGATGACGGACAATCTCTTCGGCATTATCGGCATCGAGCTGCTGACGGCGACGCAGGGTGTCGACTGCCGCGCACCCCTGCAGACCGGCCCGGAACTGCTGCGCGCGCGGGCGGCGCTGCGTGATGTCGTCCCAGAGCTCGAAGTGGATCGCTACATGGCGCGCGATATCGAGGCGGCGGTCTCGCTGGTGTCCGACGGCACCCTGATCCGCGCGGTGACGCCCGCAACCCTACCGGGGCTCGCAGCATGATGGACGTGTTCGAAGTCACCCGAGGGTCGTCCCCGATCATCCTCGGCCTACCCCACACCGGGACCTTCATCCCCGAAAAGATCTTGGAACGGCTCAACGACACCGGACGGGGTTTGACCGACACCGACTGGCATATCCACGAGCTTTATGCCGGCCTGCTGCCCGCCGCCTCGACGGTGCGGGCCGTTTTCCACCGTTATGTGCTGGATGCCAACCGTCCGCCGGGCAATGAGAGCCTGTATCCGGGCCAGAACACTACGGGCCTGGTGCCGCTGACCGACTTCGACGGGCAGCCGATCTGGAAGCCGGGGCTGGAGCCCAACGACGCCGATATCAGCGAGCGAACCGCGAAATTCCATGCCCCCTACCATGCAGCGTTGAAGGAAGAGATCGACAGGGTCCGGGCCGCACATGGTGCCGCCGTGGTCTTTGACTGCCACTCGATCCGCTCCATTATCCCCTTTCTGTTCGCCGGAAAGCTGCCCGACCTCAATATCGGCACCGCCGGCGGCGTGACCTGCCATGCTGATATCGAGCGCGCGGCGATGGACACGGCGCGCAGCGCCCACGGCTATACCAGCGTCCTCAACGGACGCTTCACGGGCGGCTGGACCACCCGGCACTATGCCGATCCGGCCAACAACGTGCACACCATCCAGCTCGAGCTGGCACAGGACACCCATCTCGTTGCCGAGGCGGCGCCGTTCCAGCTCGATCCGGACAAGAGCGCCCGCCTGCGCCCGGTTCTGGCGCTGATGCTGGAGCGCATCGAGGCCGGCGCGCACTCTCTTTCGGTGAAGGAAAAGCCATGACTGACCCAAGCCACAACAGCCGCCACAACACTCGCGAAGTGCGTGCACCCCGCGGCACTCAGTTGCGCGCCAAGAGCTGGCTCACCGAAGCGCCGCTGCGCATGCTGATGAACAATCTCGATCCGGACGTCGCCGAGAACCCCAATGAGTTGGTGGTCTATGGCGGTATTGGCCGGGCGGCGCGAACCTGGCAGGACTTCGACCGCATCGTCGCCGCGCTCGAAGAGCTCGAGGCCGACCAGACCCTGCTAGTCCAGTCCGGCAAGCCCGTCGGGGTGTTCCGCACCCACGCCGACGCGCCGCGTGTGCTGATCGCTAACTCCAACCTCGTGCCGCACTGGGCGACGTGGGACCATTTCAACGAGCTCGATAGGAAGGGCCTGGCCATGTACGGCCAGATGACCGCCGGATCGTGGATCTATATCGGCACCCAGGGCATAGTACAGGGCACCTACGAGACCTTTGTCGAGGCCGGCCGACAGCACTATGGCGGCGATCTCACGGGCAAGTGGATCCTGACCGGTGGCCTTGGCGGCATGGGCGGCGCGCAGCCGCTGGCCGCGGTGATGGCCGGTGCCTGCTGCCTCGCCATCGAGTGCAATCCGGACTCGATCGATTTCCGCCTGCGCACCCGCTATCTCGACGAAAAGGCTGAAACGCTGGACGAAGCGCTAGCCATGATCGAGGCCTGGACCAAGGCGGGCGAGGCCAAGTCGATCGGCCTGCTCGGCAACGCGGCGGACCTCCTGCCAGAAATGGTACGCCGCGGTATTCGCCCGCACATGGTCACCGACCAGACGTCCGCCCATGACCCGATCAATGGCTACCTGCCGAAAGGCTGGACGATGGTCGAATGGCGCGAGAAGCGCGAAAGCGAGCCCAAGGCCGTCGAAAAAGCCGCCCGTGCCTCGATGCGCGAGCATGTCGAGGCGATGGTGGCGTTCCACGATCTCGGCGTGCCTACCTTTGACTATGGCAACAACATCCGCCAGGTCGCCAAGGACGAAGGGTTGGAGCGGGCTTTTGCCTTCCCCGGCTTCGTGCCGGCCTATATCCGTCCGTTATTCTGCCGTGGCATCGGCCCATTCCGCTGGGCCGCGCTGTCGGGAGACCCGAACGATATCTACAAGACCGACGCGAAGGTGCGCGAGCTGACGCCGGGCAATACGCATCTGCACAACTGGCTCGACATGGCGCGCGACCGCATTGCATTCCAGGGCCTGCCGGCACGAATCTGCTGGGTCGGGCTCGGCGATCGCCATCGGCTCGGCCTCGCCTTCAACGAAATGGTGCGCTCCGGCGAACTCAAGGCCCCGGTGGTGATCGGCCGCGACCATCTCGATTCCGGCTCGGTCGCCTCCCCCAATCGCGAAACCGAAGCCATGAAGGACGGCTCCGACGCAGTGTCGGACTGGCCGCTGCTCAATGCCCTCCTGAACACCGCATCCGGCGCCACCTGGGTGTCGCTGCACCACGGCGGCGGCGTGGGCATGGGCTTTTCCCAGCATGCCGGCATGGTCATCTGCGCCGACGGCACGGACGACGCGGCCCGGCGCATCGAACGCGTTCTGTGGAACGACCCGGCCACCGGCGTCATGCGTCACGCCGATGCGGGCTACGAGATTGCTCTGGACGTCGCCCGCGAAAAGGGCCTCGACCTGCCGGGCATCCTCAACCGCTAAACGGGGAGCCGCAATTGGACCTGCGCCGTTTCGAGGATCAGAGCCTTGTTCCGTGGCGGAACGGCGGCGGGTTCACTAGGGAAATTGCCGTCAGCAATGGCGCAGACTCTCCTTTCGACATCCTCTGGCGGGTCAGCGCAGCGACGGTCGCCGCTGCGGGTCCGTTCTCGAGGTTCGAAGGGATCGATCGCACCATTGTCGTCACAGCGGGCAAGGGCCTTGTGTTGGTGACAAGCGACGACCGCGTCACCCTCACCACGGACAGCGCGCCCTACGCCTTTGATGGCGAGACCAAAATCGAGGCCCATAACGTCGACGGCCCGACCATCGATCTCAACATCATGACCCGGCGGGGACGTTTCGTTCACGCGGTCAAACGCATCCAAAGCGTTACGCCAGTGACCATCACCAGCCAGCAGGACGTGACCACACTGTTCTTCTGTGGCGAGGCGGAGATTTCGGCGGCAGGGACCAACACCACCGCTCACAGCGGCGATGCCCTCCTGGACATTGCGAAGGGAGATGTCGTCCGCCTGTCCGCACAGGGGCAGGTGGACGCATACCTGATAGAAATTGCGCAGGCACATCTGCGTTGAACGACGAGCGACCGCTTTGGGGCCACTAGCGGACGACACCGGGTGGTTATGCACTGGGAAGCTAAAGGCTCTGGCTGGACTACCGAGGATCGGCTCGAAGTCCGCGGCTAGGTAACGCTGAAGAAGTAAAGATCTCATCGTCTCCTGGCAGTTCACAGGGGCCGGCATCAAAGCGTAATAAGACGGGGTTACCAGATAGTCCACCCGCTATGGTCAAGGTACTGAGCAAACGGCACATTTTGGCTGAGGCAACAATGGGGAGCCAAATTGCTCGCGCTAGGATGCAAAGTCTTGGAACTGAATGCGTCACAAAAGCGAAATTCTCATTTAATTACATAAACTTACAAATGCAGACCGAGTCAAATTACGTCAGCGTGGGATAGAACCGAAGCTAAATCATAATCCGTGTGTCGGGGGTTCAAATCC
>CAMDAL010000030.1 GCA_945888565.1 Devosia equisanguinis
GCCCTATGCCCAGTCCTTGAGCTTGCTGGTCTGCCCGATCCCCGGGTTCATCGCGTTCGTCGGGTCGAGCGAGCGGTAGAAGTCTGCCAGCACGGGCTTGGCCGTGTAGAGGTGCCCGACATTGTGCTCGGACGGGAACTCGATGCCGCGGCCGTTCAGATGCGCGATGATCTTGTGCTCGATATCGAGCCAGTCCGTGCCCTTCTTGACAGCGTAGTCGTAGTGGAACACCTGGCACATGAAGTGCCCGCACGGAATCCGCCGCTCGATATACTGCTCGATCCCGTCCGGCAGCGTCTCGCGCCAGTCGATGGTATTGCGCGGCAGCGCCAGGTCGAGCGCCACGATGTTTTCCACCTTGTCGGCATGCACCGCGCGATAGCGCACCGAGCCGCCGCCGATGGCATAGCGGTTGCGGAAAGCGGCCAGCGCCTCCTCGTCATCCGCCTCGAAGAAATCGCCGCTCGCCGACGGGAAGATCGATCCCAGATAGGCCCGCGCCTCCTCGGTCCCGCCCCCATCCACCCGCAGCAGCAGGTGATGCTCGAACCGGTCGCGAAAGTCGTTCATCCGCTTGGGCAGGTGCCCCGGCAGCAGCCCGTTGATCACCTGCAGGATCTTGTCCGACAGGTTGGTGCCGAGCCCCAGCCGCCCGGTGATCGCATCGAACCGGCTCTTCAGCGCGAACGCCGTCGGAATGCGCTCCGTCCCCGCATGCTTGATCAGCAGGTACAGGTCCTTGCCGTACTTTTCCGCGATGTCGTAGGCGTCCCGATGCAGGTACTCCCCGGCCACCGGCAGCGTCTTGAACGAGCTGAGGATGTGCCGCCGGATAGTGGTCAGCTCCATGAAGTCGTTGGAGCCGATGTAGAATACTCTTGACGGCCCCGAACTCGGGAAGGTGTCGAGCCGCACTGCGAACACGCAGAGCTTGCCCGCGCTCCCCGCCGCCTCATGCAGCAGCCGCGGATCGTTGTTGAACCGCGCCGGCGAGGGCGCATCCACCTGCCGGATCAGCGTCGAGTAGTCCGGGTCGGAGGCCAGCTTGCCGGTGTCGTGCCAGACGTCCGCCTCGCTGTATCGCCCCGTATCGAGCCGCGAGAGGATTTCCTCGGGGTCGTTCCCCAGCTCGATCCCGAGATGGTTGACCAGCGACACGGTCCCATCCGCTCCCACCGACGCGTAGAGCGCCTGTTGCGTGAACGCCGGCCCGCGCCGGATCAGCGCCCCGCCCGAGTTGTTGCACACTCCGCCCACCACCGAGGCGCCGATGGTCGTCGAGCCGATCACCGAATGCGGCTCGCGCCCCAGCGGCCGGATCAGCTTTTCGAGCGCGTGCAGCGTCGAGCCTGCCAACGCCAGCACCTGCTCGCCGCCCTTCAAGAGGTCGATGCGGTTGATCCGCATGGTGTTGATCAGCACCACCTCGCGGTCATAGTCGTCGCCGAACGGCGTCGACCCGCCATTCAGCCCGGTATTGGCCCCCTGCATGATGACGATGCGACCCGCCTCGATGCAGGCCTTGAACGCACGCCATTGCTCCAGCAGCGTGCCTGGCCGCACCACCGCCAGCACCTTGCCCTCGCCGTAGCGATAGCCCTTGCGCCAGCGCCGGTTGGCGCGCGGGTCGGTATGCACGTGTTGGTCCCCGACAAAGCTGCGCAGTTGCGCCAGCAGGGCGTCGCCGGACATGGAAGCAGTGGGCATGGTCAAACGGAAACTCAGCAATGACGGTGGCATGACATAGGATGGAAATCCGGCGGCGTCGATCAGCGCTTTGGTGGCACTCTACTCCGCCACGGCCGCGCTTCCCGACAGCGGCAGCGTGATGCGGAAGCACGCGCCCCGGCCGCGCGTCGGCAACAGTTCGAGCCGGCCGTTCATGTGGCTGATGATCTGCCGCGAGATGGCGAGCCCCAGCCCCGCTCCGGGCGCCGTGACCGCACCGGTCGCACCGCGGGAGAACTTCTCGAACACCAGCGTGCGTTCGTCGCGCGCGATACCCGGACCATTGTCGGCCACCTCGACGATGTAATGCCGGCGCGACCTGCGCGAGCGCACCTCCACCACGGGCTCCGGCGCGTCGTTGTACTTGATGGCGTTGGAGACGAGGTTGATCAACACCTGGCTCAGCCGATCGGCATCCGCATCGATGCTGGCGCCCTCGCCCTGCTTGTCGACGACCAGCCGCATCTGCCGCTGCCGCGCCAGCGCCGAACAGACCTCCACTGCCTGGTCGAGCACCGCTTCGGCATCGGTCGGCACGTTGCGCCACGCCGCCTTGCCGCGCTCCAGCGCATTGAGATCGAGGATCTGGTCGAGCAGCTTGGTCAGTCGCAGGCTCTCCTTGTGGATGGTGGCCACGAATTTCTGCCGCTCCGCCTCTTCCAGGTGCTGCTCGCCGAGCAGGATTTCGGAGAACGAGCGGATCGAGGTCATCGGCGTGCGCACTTCGTGGCTGACCTGCGACAGGAACTCGTCCTTCTGGCTGTCGAGCTCGCGCAGCTGCCGGTTGGCTTCCTCGAGCTTCCGCGCCGTGTCGCGCAACTCCGACGATGTGCGTTCGAGCTGTTGCGAATATTCGATGGCCTGCTGCGTCTCGTCGGCCATCTGCAGAACTTCTTCGAGCGACACGGCGCTGCCCGCGACCACCTTGCTCATCATCACATGCGCCGAGGCCGCCCCGATCGAACCGGCCAGTTCGCGCTCGAGCCGATCGATGAACTGCGGCGTCCCGGCCTCCGCGCCCGCCCCGGCGAACAGCGCCGTCGCCTTCTCGATGCCAAGCACCCGCTGCGCCACGAACTGCAGGTCGCCGGTCGCCGCCGATCCACGCATCAGCGTACCGACCGGCCCCTGGCGCCGGAACAGGTCGACGAACAGCGTTGCCTGCACCCGCTCGAGCGCCGACTGGCTGGTGAACAGCGAGACGACCACCAGCGTCGCCGTATTGAGGAACAGGCTCCAGAACACCGCGTTCGCCAGCGGATCGATGTCGGCGACGCCGAACAGCGCCTCCGGCCGCAGCCAGTAAATGCCCCACGGCCCCTCGGCCATCAGCTGCGCCACGAGCGGCGACGCCGATTCGAACGACGGCATGAAGCTCGACCACGCCCACACCACGAACCCCACCGCCACCGCCGCCGTCGCCGCCTTCAGCGATGCATCCTTCCAGAACAGCGCCGCGATGATTGCCGGCAGGAACTGCGCCACGCCGCAGAACGAAATCAGCCCGATCGGCGCCAGCGCGTTGCTGTCGCGCGTCAGGTAGAAATAGCCAAAGCCCAGCGACAGGATCAGCGCGATCGAAAACCGCCGCGACGCCAGCAGCAACTGGCTCACCCCGCGGCCGTCCCCTACCCCCTGCCCCTGGGTGAAGCGCAGCACCAGCGGCATGACGATGTGGTTGGAAACCATGATGGAGAGCGCGATCGACTCGACGATGATCATCGAGGTCGCCGACGAGAAGCCGCCGATGAAGGCGAACAGCGCCAGCCCCTCCTGCCCGGCGGCGAGCGGCAGCGTCAGCACGAACATGTCGGGATTGGCTCCCGCCGGCATGCTGGTAAGGCCGTAAAGCGCGATGGGCAGCGTAAACAGGCTCATCAGCAGCAGGTAGCCGGGGAACGCCCAGGCGGCTGTCCGCAGGTGGTTCTCGTCCGAGTTCTCCACCACCGTGATCTGGAACTGCCGCGGCAAGCAGATGATCGCCGCGATCGACAGCACGTTCATCGCGATCCAGCGGTCATCGAACGTCCCGGTCGAGTAGATGTCCACCCCGGCCGCCTCGGCGCGGGAGAAGATCGCCTCGAGCCCGCCCCCCGCGAACACCACGAACAACCCCACCGCAATCAGCGCGGCGAGCTTCACCACCGCCTCGAAGGCGATGGCGGCGACGACGCCGTGGTGCTGCTCCTTGGCATCGACATTGCGCGTGCCGAACAGCACCGTGAACAGCGCCATGCCTGCCGCGACCCCGAAGGCGAGGCCGACATCGTCCACCCCGCGCAGCGTCCCCTGCGCCGCGCTGGCGCCGGAAATCGCCTGGATCGACGAGGTCACGGCCTTGAGCTGCAGCGCGATATAGGGCGCAATGCCGATCACCGCGATCACCGTCACCAGCACCGCCAGGCGGCTCGACTTGCCGAACCGCGACGACAGGAGGTCGGCAATCGAGGTGATGCGCTGGTTATGGCTGATCCGCACCAGCCGCCTGAGCACGAACCACCAGCCGATGAACACCAGCGTCGGCCCGAGATAAATCGCCAGATATTCGAGCCCGTTACGCGCCGCCGAGCCCACCGCACCGTAGAAGGTCCAGCTGGTACAGTAGACCGAGATCGCCAGCGTGTAGACGAACGGCGAGCGCAGGAAGCTCGACTTGGATTTCCGCGCCTGCCGGTCCGAGACGTAGGCGATGAGGAACAGCAGGCCGACATAGGCGATGCCCGTGGCGGTGACGAGGTCAGCGCTCAGCATCAGCCCTCGTCCTCGCTCTCGCGCGGCAGGCGGCTGCCGAGCCACCACGCTCCGACGATCAGCAGCATCCACACCGTGAACAGGTAGATCACCTCGGCCGGCACCCCGAACACCAGCCGGTGGATCTGGAAGACGCTGGCGAGCGGCGGCATGAACAGCAGCGCCCCGAGGAGCGTCAGCACCAGGGCGGCGCTTACCAGCTTCCGGCGCTCCATCGCCTTACTCCGCCGCCTCCGCCAGCAATCGCTTCACCGTGCCCACCACGTCGGCGTTGGCGTAAGGCTTGGTGATGAAGCTCGAGGCCCCGAGGTCTTCGGCAGTCTGCCGGTCCTGCGCCTGCCCCTTGGCGGTGAGGATCATCACCGGCAGGTCATGCGTCACCGCATCGGCGCGGATCTGCTTGAGCACCTCGAAGCCGGAGCGCTTGGGCAGCATCACGTCGAGCACGACGAGGCGTGGCCGGTCGCGCCGGATCGCGGCCAGCGCCGCGTCGCCATCGGTGACCGATTCGATTGAAAAGCCGGCGCGCCTCAGGATGAAGTCGAGCGAATCCAGAATGCTCGGTTCATCCTCCGCAATGAGAACGTCCACGCTCAATGTCCCCTCCTGCCGACCTCCCAATCGGCGTTCCGCGACACTAACGCACACTCAACCGGCTTCGCCAATATCGAAACGGCGCGGCACCAGCGGCGCGCGCACCGCGCCGGGCTGGCCGCCCGGCATCAGCGCCTCCTCCTGCCGGTCGGGGCAATCGCGCCGCGGACAGAGCCGGCAGGCCGGACCGACCGGCACATCCGCACCCGGGTCGGCGAGGTCCAGCCCTGTCGCGTAGACAGTACGGTCGGCATGCAGCACGTCGCAGGCCAGCATCACCGAGGTGTGGATGGCGCCCCGCTCGGCGAAGTTGGCCACCCGCCGGGCATGCGCCTGCGCGATGAACAGGTAGCGCGAGCCATCGGCGAACTGCGCAACCTGCCGCACCAGCGCCTCCGGCGTCCGGAACGCCCCATAGATGGCCCAGAGCGGGCACGCATGTCCCGCTCCCGGCATCGGCAGCCCCGGCAATGGAAAATGCTTGGTCAGCCGGCCAGCCGGGTCCGACCGCAGGAAACCGAACGGCACGCCGCCCGCCCCCGGTTTCCTGAGCGTCACCAGCCGATGCGCCACCTGCTCGAAGCTCGCCGTATAGCTCTGCCGCAGCGCCTCGATATCATAGCGCAACCGCTCCGCCTCGCCCAGAAACTCCGCGTAGGGGAAGACGATCGCCCCCGCCAGATACGATCCGAGCGCCCGATACCCCAGCCGCCGTGCCGCCGGCGATCCGAGCTCCGGCGCCAGCACCTCCCGCTCGATTGCATCGGATGCGGCAAGTTCGGCATAGAGCCGAGTCAGCTGGAATTGCCGGGTCGCGGCGATCGCACTGGTCTGGAACCACATCACCCGAGTCTGGGGGTTGAAGTGGTATTGCCCGGGAAACCCGACCGCATCGAGCTCCCGGCCGCTGCTCCGCACCACCTTCACCCCGAAGCCCTGAGCCAGCAGCTCGGTCAGCGTCGCCTCGCCGAACGATCCGGCGCGCTCGATTTCGCCCCGGAGGTCAGCCGCCGCCGCCTCGAGGCCACCGAAGTAGTTGTCCCGCTCGAAGATCAGGTCGTCGAGTTCGCGCATCGGCGACAGTGTCCGCCGCCCTTTCGCCTCTTGCTCGAACTGCCCTATCAGCCCACGCGCCACATCGGTCAGCCCTCGCGTCTCCCGCGTGATCGAGCCGACGAACCGCCGCCGCTCCGCCTCGTCGAGATCAGGCACATCCTCAAGGATCTCCGCGCTCGAACGCACCGCGGTGATTCCCGACAAAACCCGATGCAGCAGTTCGGCCAGCAGAGGATCGGTGCGGAGCCGGTCGGCATAGTCGTCGGCGACCGACTGCGCGCCCTGGTAGGCGCGGTGCAGCCGGGCAATCGCCAGCGCTGCCGCCGGCTGCTGCGCCACGAGGTCCCGCGCCGCAAGACCGAGTTCCGCCGACTGCAGCACCGGGTCGGCCAGTGCCTCCTCAACCTCGGCGATCAGCCGGTGCTCGGCATCGCCGGACAGCGCGCCGATCTCCACCCCCAACTCATGCGCCAGCCTGAGCAGCAGCGCCCCGCCGACCTGCCGCCGGTTGCTCTCTATGAGGTTGAGATAGCTCGCCGAAATCCCCGCCTGCCGCGCCAGCGCCACCTGGGAAATCCCGAGCGCCCGCCGCCGCGAACTGATGCGCAACCCGATCGGCGCCCGCATTCCAATCCCTCCGTGTCAACGACTTTACAGCATGACACAGATCGAAGAGCAATGATTTACAGAATTAGTCAATGATTACAGCAGCATATTGCGTAGCTTTTCTCACTGCCGCATCGTGCCTGCCTCGCGGTGAGGAAATCGGCATTGAACCGGTCCCCCGCACTTGAGGAGGACCACATGACCAATCTGAAGGGCTTCAGCCGCCGTGGCGTGCTGAAAGGCGGCCTCGCCGGCATCCTCGCGACCGGTGTCTCGCCGCTGATCTTTTCGAAGGGCGCCTACGCCCAGGAATTCTGCAACGCCCCGACCGGCGACACGGTCACCATCGGCTTCAACATGCCCCTGACCGGTGCCTATGCCGACGAAGGCGCCGACGAGGACCGCGCCTACCAACTTGCGGTCGAACACCTCAATGGTGGCGGCGACGGCGGCATGATCCCGACCTTCTCGTCCAAGACGCTCAAGGGCAACGGTATCCTCGGCAAGAAGGTCGTCGGCGTCACTGGCGACGATCAGACCAAGGCGGACGCCGCTCGCGACTCGGCCCGGCGTATGATCGAGCGCGACGGCGCGGTGATGATTACCGGCGGCTCATCTTCGTCGGTTGCCATCGCCGTTCAGGGCCTCTGCCAGGAGAAGGGCATCATCTTCATGGCCGCCCTCACCCACTCCAACGACACCACCGGCAAGGACAAGCGCCGCTACGGCTTCCGCCATTTCTTCAATGCCTACCAGTCCGGCATCGCGCTCGGGCCGGTGCTCGGCGACGCCTACGGCAAGGACCGCGTCGCCTACCACCTCACCGCCGACTACACCTGGGGCTGGACCCAGGAGGAGTCTATGAAGAACGCCACCGAGGCGCTCGGCTGGAAAACCCTCAGCCCGGTCCGCACTCCGGTTGGCGCCGGCGACTTCAGCCAGTACCTGACCCCGGTGCTGAACTCGGGTGCCGACGTGCTCATCCTTAATCACTACGGCTTCGACATGGTGAACTCGATCACCCAGGCCGTGCAGTTCGGCATGCGCGACAAGCAGGTCAACGGCAAGCAGTTCGAGATCGTCGTGCCGCTGGTTTCCGACCTGATGGCCAAGGGCGCAGGCTCTGCCATGCAGGGCATTTACGGCACCTCGAACTGGGACTGGCAGCTGCCCGACGACGCCTCCAAGGCCTTCACCAAGTCGTTCGGCGCCAAGTTCGGCCAGCCCCCCAGCCAGGCCGCGCATACATCCTACGTCCAGACGCTGCTCTATGCCGATGCCTGCGAACGCGCCGGTACCTTCTATCCGCCTGAAGTGATCAAGGCGCTCGAAGGCTTCGAGTTCGACGGCCTGGGGAACGGGCCGACGACCTACCGCGCCGAAGACCACCAGTGCTTCAAGGAAGTCTACGTCGTGAAGGGCAAGGACGCGCCGGCCAACCCGTTCGACCTGCTCGGAGTGGTGGCCACCGCATCCAAGGAGTCGGTGACCTACGATCCCGCCATCTTCGGCGGCGAACTCGGCCCCGATACCGCAGTCGCCTGCTGAAATGCACCTGACGTCCCGGCTGTGATCGCACGGCCGGGACGTCGCGACGCCCTCGTGGTGCGACAGGCTCACCACGAGGCCAAATTGAAGGTGCGGCTCCCCAGCGACCCCATGTGGGACACCGGGGACCGCACCCTGAGCCTGTCGAAGGACGAGGTCCGGGGCCCCCCGGCCGTGGCAGCACTGGAACCGCAATGGACGCCATTCTCGCACAACTCCTCAATGGCCTCGACAAGGGCGGCGCCTATGCGCTCATCGCCCTGGGCCTGACGCTTGTGTTCGGCACTCTGGGCGTGGTGAACTTCGCTCATGGCGCGCTGTTCATGCTAGGCGCTTTCTGCGCGGTCACCTTTCGCTACATCATTACGCTCGAGAACGTGGTGATCGACCCCGACAACCTCACCGCCTGGGGCACGCCCGCCGAAATCCGCACCCCGCTGGCGCAGACCTGGTTCGGCGACTGGGGCGCAGTGCTGATCGACTGGTCCGTACCGCTCTCCCTGCTGCTCGCCATTCCAGTGATGCTGGTGATCGGCATCGTCATGGAGCGCGGCCTCATCAAGCACTTCTACAAGCGGCCGCACTCCGAGCAGATTCTCGTCACGTTCGGCCTTGCCATCGTGCTGCAGGAGATCGTCAAGGCGATCTTCGGGCCCAACCCGATCAGCCAGGCCATGCCGCAGGCGCTGCGTGGCGCCGCCGATGTCGGAGTCCTGATCGGCATGGCGCAGGGCGCCGTGACCTACCCCGTCTGGCGGCTGGTCTACTTTCTGTTTTCGCTCGGCGTCATCGCCGCGGTGTTCGCCTTCCTGCGCTTCACCACCTTCGGCATGGTGGTGCGCGCCGGGATGGCCGACCGCGAGACCGTCGGCTTGCTCGGCATCAACATCGACCGGCGTTTCACCATCATGTTCGGCCTCGCCGCCGTGGTCGCGGGCGTAGCCGGCGTCATGTACACGCCGCTGCTGCCGCCCAACTATCACCAGGGCATGGATTTCCTGGTGTTGAGCTTCGTTGTGGTGGTGGTTGGCGGCATGGGCTCGCTGCCCGGCGCCGTCGCCGCCGGTTTCCTGCTCGGCATCCTGCAGAGCTTCGCTTCGATGAACGAGATCAAGTCGATCCTCCCCGGCATCGACCAGATCATCATCTACCTCACCGCAGTGGTGATCCTGCTGGTGCGTCCGCGGGGCCTGCTCGGTCGACGCGGCGTTATGGAGAGCTGAGCGATGACCTTGTTCCAGATGACCCGCCGTGACGCACTGGTCCTCCTCGCCTTCGCTGCGGTCATCCTCACGATGCCGCTCTGGACCGCGCCGATCGGCGCCAACTACCCCGGCCTGATGCAGAAATTCGTGATCTTCGCGATCTTCGCCATTGGCTTCAACGTGCTGTTTGGCCTTACCGGCTATCTCAGCTTTGGCCACGCCGCCTTCCTCGGCGTCGGCTCGTACACCGCCGTGTGGACGTTCAAGCTGCTGACTATGGACGTGCTGCCGGCCATCGTCTTCGCCATACTGGTCTCGGGCTTGTTTGCCCTGGCGATCGGCTACCTGAGCATGCGCCGCTCCGGCATCTACTTCTCCATCCTCACCCTCGCTTTCGCGCAGATGAGCTACAATCTCGCCTACTCTGTGCTGACCCCCATCACCAACGGCGAGACCTCGCTGCAGCTGACCCTGCAGGACCCCCGGGTGATCGACCTGGCACTGGCCCCACGCGGCGCCGGGCTGCCAACTGCGAGCCTGTTCGGCCAGACCCTCACCGGCCTGGGCGGATTCTACTTCTGCGCGGTGGTGCTGATCGTCGCCTTCTTCATCGCCATCAAGATCTTCGCGTCGCCCTTCGGCATGATGCTGCGCGGCATCAAGTCCAATCAGACCCGGATGAGCTATACCGGCTTCAACACTCGGCCCTATGCGCTCACGGCCTTCGTCATCTCGGGCATGTATGCCGGCCTCGCCGGCGCCCTCCTCGCCGTCACCGACCCGCTGGCTGGCGCCGAACGCATGCAGTGGACGGCCTCCGGCGAAGTGGTGCTGATGACCATCCTCGGCGGCGTTGGAACGCTGATCGGCCCGGTGATCGGCGCTTGGCTCATCAAGTACTTCGAGAACATCTTCTCGGCCTTCAACGAGCAGATCCTGAGCCGATTCTTCGATTTCGTGCCCGATCCCCTCCACGACACGATGGTAGCCATCGCCAGCAAGTTCGTCGGCGAAGGCTGGCAGCTGACGCTGGGCCTGCTCTTCGTGCTGGTGGTGGTGTTCCTACCCGGCGGCATCATGGAGGGCGTGCGCCGCATCGGCAGCCTGTTCGGCCGCCGCAGCACCCCCGTTTCACCCGGCGCCGCCCGCGCCCAACCGGCGGAGTGACCGATGGCCAGGTCCGACCAGAACATCGTCCTCCACGTCGATGACGTCAGCAAGAACTTCGGTGGCCTGCAGGCCCTCAGCGACATCGACTTCGCCGTCGAGGAAGGCACCACGCACGCCATCATCGGCCCGAATGGTGCCGGCAAGTCGACCCTGCTCAACGTCATCGTCGGCCGCCTCGCGCCGACCCGCGGCGCGGTGGTGTTCGATGGCACCGTGCTGACCGGCAAGCAGCCCTATCAGATCAACCAGCTCGGCGTGGCCCGTGTCTTCCAGACCCCCGAGATCGTCCCCGAGCTCTCGGTGCTGCAGAACGTCATGACCCCGGCCTTCGCCAAACGCGACGGCGCCTTCCGCATCAACATCTTCCGCACCGTCGACAGCGAAGCGGAAATCCGCGACGAGGCCGAAGCCATCCTCGAGGATGTCGGATTGTCCACCCGCCTCGCCTCGCATGCCGGCTCGCTAAGCCGCGGCGACAAGCGCCGCATGGAACTCGCCATGTGCCTGATCCAGCACCCCCGCCTGCTGCTGCTCGACGAACCCACGGCCGGCATGAGCCGCCACGACACCAACACCACCATCGACCTGCTCAAGAAGATCAAGGCGCGCGGCATGACCAAGGTCATCATTGAACACGACATGCATGTGGTGTTCTCCTTGGCCGACCGGATCTCCGTCCTCTCGGGCGGCAAGATCATCGCGGAGGGAACCCCCGATGAGGTACGCGGCAGCGCCAAGGTGCAGGAAGCCTATCTGGGCGGCGCCCACCGGCTGGAGGCCCATTGATGAGCGTGACCACCATGAGCGCTGATGCCTCCGCTGCTGCGCCGGCCTCCGCCGCCGCCACCCGCAGCGCCCCGTTCTTCGCCGTGCGCGATATCCACGCCTACTATGGCGAGAGCTACATCGTGCAGGGCGTCTCGCTTGACGTGCAGCACGGCGAGATCCTCGCACTCCTCGGCCGCAACGGCGCCGGCAAGACTTCGACGCTCCGCACGATCGCCCGCGTCGACAATCCGTCGCTAAAGTCCGGCGAAATCTGGCTCGATGGCAAGCCGCTGCACCAGATGAAGGCCTTCGAGGCCTCGCGCGCCGGCATCCAGCTGGTGCCCGAGGATCGCCGCATCATCGCCGGCCTCACGGTCGAGGAAAACCTCACCCTCGCCCAGGTCGCTCCCGGCCGCGGCTGGGAACTGGATCGCGTCTACGGCCATTTCCCCCGCCTGGCCGAGCGCCGCAAGCAGGATGGCGTTACCCTGTCGGGCGGCGAACAGCAGATGCTGGCCATCGCCCGCGCCCTTACCCGCGACATCAAGCTGCTGCTCCTCGACGAACCCTACGAAGGCCTAGCGCCGGTCATCGTCAACGAGATCGAAAAGATCCTCAACGAGATCAAGGCGCTCGGCATCACCACCATCATCGTCGAACAGAACGCCATCGCGGCGCTCCGGCTGGCCGACCGGGCGGTCATCCTCGACACCGGTGAAGTGGCGTTTTCGGGGCCGGCCAGCGACGTGCTGGAAAACGAGGATCTGCGGCGGGAGTACCTGGCGATCTAGCCGCTGTCCACTTCACACCGAGACGACCCCCTCCCTCCCCGATGAAGGGGGAGGTGAAGAGGGCGTTCGTTGGCAAGACTTCGCAGGTGCCGCAACGCAGCACCTCCCCCTTCATGGGGGAGGATGGGAGGGGGTCGTCTCGCCCTGAGTGAGCCGCCTCAGCCCCTGAACGTATTCCGCTCAATCGACTCCGGCTTCATCTCGATCGAGAACCCCGCGGCCTTCGGGGGCATGTAGGCCGCATTCCGGATGTCGCACGGCTCGACGAAGTGCTCGTGCAGGTGGTCGACATACTCGATCACCCTGCCCTCCTTGGTCCCCGACACCACGAGATAGTCGATCATCGACAAATGCTGCACGTACTCGCAGAGCCCGACGCCACCCGCATGCGGCCAGACCGGCAGCCCGTACTTCGCAGCCAGCAGCAGCACGCTCAGCACCTCGTTGAGCCCGCCGATCCGGCAGGCATCGATCTGCACGATGTCGATGGCGCCCGCGGTGATGAACTGCTTGAACAGGATGCGGTTCTGGCACATCTCGCCCGTCGCCACCTTCACCGGCGCGATGGCCTCGCGGATCGCCTTGTGCCCGAGTACGTCGTCCGGGCTCGTCGGCTCCTCGATGAAGTACGGCGAGAACCGCGACAGCTCCCGCACCCAGTCGATCGCCTGCCCGACTTCCCAGACCTGGTTGGCGTCGATCATCAGGAACCGGTCCGGCCCCATGATCGAGCGCACGATCTCGAGCCGCCGGATGTCGTCGGCAAGGTCCCGCCCGACCTTCATCTTGATGTGGTTGAACCCGGCCTCCACCGCCTCGGTGGCAAGCCGCGTCAGCTTCTCGTTGGAGTAGCCGAGCCAGCCCGCCGATGTCGTGTAGCACTGGTAGCCCTCGGCCTCGAGCGTTGCGATCCGCCCCGCCTTCCCGGCCTCTGCGGCCCTGAAGATGGCCAGCGCCTCCTCGGGCGTGATGGCGTCGGTGAGGTAGCGGAAGTCGATGATCGAAACGAGCTGCTCGGGCGTCATGTCCGCCACATAGCGCCACACCGGCTTTCCCGCCTCCTTGGCCAG
Source organism: Devosia equisanguinis (assembly GCA_945888565.1). Classification (GTDB taxonomy): domain Bacteria; phylum Pseudomonadota; class Alphaproteobacteria; order Rhizobiales; family Devosiaceae; genus Devosia_A; species Devosia_A equisanguinis_A. Next base: position 13,288 of record CAMDAL010000030.1, read on the forward strand.
CAGGTCCCACACCGCGTTGACCACCGCGCCCGTCGCAAGATGCATCACGCCCTTGTCCGGCCCGATCCAGCGCAACTGGCTGTCCGACGTCACATGCCGCCAGAACCGGCCCGGGTTCTCGGCGATCCAGCTCAGCTCAAGCCCCACCACCCGCGCCGTCAGCGCCTCGATCGCCTTGCAGACGATGTCGTTGCCGCGCCCGATGGTGAAGGTCAGCCCGTGCCCCGCATGCGCCCCGTCGGTCCCCAGCACCACATAGGCCGCCGAGTAGTCGGGGTCGGGGTTCATCGCATCCGAACCATCGAGCGAAGCCGAGGTCGGGAAGCGCAGGTCGTGAGTGGCGAGCGATGTGATCTTGGTCATGGGTGCCGTCGCGATGGGAGTTTGCCTCGCGAGTAGGCCAACGGCACCGAAAATGGAAGGGGCGGACTACCGCGCCGCGCCCCCGTTAGGCGACCCGCCCGAACCACAGCACTGACAGCCCGGCTCCGAGCAGCGCCACCAGCGCCCCCAGCCCGGCGAAGATGAAGGCGATCTCAGTGAGCTTCTTTTCGCTGATCAGCTTGGTCGACAGCGACGAGTAGACCTTGGTGAGATCCGCCGCCGATTGCGCCTCGAAATACTGCGCCCGCGTCAAGTCGGCGATGGATTGCAGGCTCTCAGAGTCAAGCTGTGCCCGCATCGATCGCCCGCCGAAATCCACCACGTCGCCGTCCCGCGATCCAAAGCCCACGGTGAAGACCCGCACGCCGTACTCGGATGCGAGGCGGCCCGCAGCGATCGGATCGGGACCCACCGTCGTCGCCCCGTCGGTGAGCAGGATCACCACCGCGCTCTGGTACGAGCCCGGCTCCAACGGCACATGGTCGGCCACCGAGGCCTTGGGCGTGTTGCTGGGCTGGCCGATCGGGCGGCTGTCGAGGCCCCGCGATGGCATGCCCAGCGCATCGAACGGGTTGTCGCCCTGCAACTCGTCGAAATCCTGGTCGGGGAAAATGGTGGCGAGCGAGGTCAGCACCCCGGCCCCCACCGCGGTGCCGCGCCGCAGGTCGAAACGGTCCACGGCTGCCACCAGCGCTTCGCGATCGAGCGTCGGCGTCTGCACCAGCACGGCGGCGGCAGCGAAGGCGACGATGCCGATCTGCACATCGGCCGGCTGGTCGCGGATGAAGCTCTTCGCTGCCTCCTGCGAGGCCTCGATGCGCGACGGCTCGACGTCCCGCGCCCGCATCGAACCCGAAACATCCATCGCCAGGATCACCGTCGCCCGCGACGAGGCGAGCTCGATCACCGCCGCCGGCCGGGCGACGGCGAAGATCAGGATCGTGATGGCGAGAAGAAACAATGCCGGCGGCAGATGGCGGCGCCAGCCCACCGACTTGCCGAGCGCCTGCTTCACCAGCGCCAGGTTGCCATAGCGCAACGAACTCTTCTTGCGCCGCAGCGCCCACAGGTAGAGCGCGACAAGCACCGGCACCAGCAGCAGCAGCCAGAGCATCTCCGTCCAGATGAAGGTCATTGCCTGGTCTCTCCTATGCTGGCACGGGGAATGCGGAGCCAGCTGCCCCGAGCCGCGCGTTGGTCTTGCGCATGTTGGCAAAGCGCAGCACGGCATCGACGAGGTCATCGGCGGTGGAGAGTTCCAGCACGTCGGTGCCTGCCCCCATGAACGCCGCCATCAGTTCATCCTCCTGCGCCTCTGCGGCTGCCGAAAAGCGGCGCCGGAAGCCCGGATCGTCGGTATCGACCACCACCTGCTCGCCGGTTTCGGCATCCTCGAAGGTCATCAGCCCCATGTCCGGCAGCACGCTTTCGAGCGGGTCCAGCAGGCGCACCGCCAGAGTCTCATGCCGCTGGGCGATGGCCGACAGCCCCTGCTCCCAGCCCGGTTGCGAGATAAAGTCCGATACCGCGAAAACGATGCCCCGGCGGCGCAGTGAGCCGAGAGCCCGCGTGAAGTAGGCCCGCAGGTCGGTCGGCGGTGCCCGCAGCAGTCGCGGATTGGTCGCCACCTTGTCGATCAGGTGCAGCACATGCGTCCGACCCGTGCGCGCCGGCACCACGAACTCGCTTATGCCATTGAACAGTATGGCCCCGACCTTGTTGCCCTGCCGGGTCAGCAGCCGCGCCATCACTGCGGTGAACTCGAGCAGCAACTGGCGCTTGGTGATGTCCGCCGAGCCGAAATCCACCGATGGGCTCAGGTCGAGCAGGAACCACGCCGTGACGTCCCGGTCCTCGTTGTAGACGCGCACATGCGGCATCTGCGTGCGCGCTGTGACGTTCCAGTCGATGTGCCGCACGTCGTCATGCGCCTGGTATTCGCGCAGGTCGGCAAAATCGAGCCCGAAGCCTCTGAACAGCGTGCGGTAATTGCCCTGCAGCAGCCCGTCGAGCCGCCGGATCACCGTCCACTCGAGGCGCGAGAGGAGTTGTTCAGCTTGCCGCGGCGAACTTGACATGGGCTTCCAGCAGCTTCTCGGGGGCGGGAACGGCGCGGAGGATCTGGCCGATGATCTGGTCGGCGGTGACCGATTCGCTCAGCGCCTCGTAGCTCAGCACCAGCCGGTGGCGCAGCACGTCGGGAATGATGTCTACCACGTCCTCGGGCAGCACGTACTCGCGCCCCCTGAGGAACGCCAGCGCCCGCCCGGCCTCGATCATGCCGATGGTGGCGCGGGGGCTGGCGCCGTAGGTCAGCAGCCGCGGCAGGTCCTTGAGCCCATATTGCTCGGGCCGGCGGGTCGCCGACACCACCTTCACGGCGAACTGGATGAGGCTCGGATCGACGAAAAGCGCGTGGCACTTCTTCTGCAACTCGACCAGTTGCGCCGTGGTCGTCACCTTCGCCACCTGCTCGGCATTGCCGGTCTGGCGCGACACGATGACGAACTCCTCCTCTTCGGTCGGGTATCCCACCAGCACCTTCATCATGAAGCGGTCGACCTGGGCTTCCGGCAGCGGATAGGTGCCTTCGGTCTCGATCGGGTTCTGCGTCGCCATCACCACGAAGGGCGTCGGCACGGTGTGCGTTTCGCCCGCGATCGTCACCTGTCGTTCCTGCATCACCTCGAGCAGCGCCGATTGCACCTTGGCGGGCGCGCGGTTGATCTCGTCGGCGAGCAGCAGGTTGGCGAACACCGGGCCGAGCGACGTGGTGAACTCGCCGGTCTTCTGGTTGTACATGCGGTTGCCGACGAGGTCGGATGGCACGAGGTCCGGCGTGAACTGGATGCGCTTGAAGCTGCCCTGTATCGCCCGCGACAGCGTGCTGATGGTCAGCGTCTTGGCGAGCCCAGGCACGCCTTCGACCAGCAGGTGGCCCCGCGCCAGCAGCGCCACCAGCACCCGTTCGAGAAAGCGGTCCTGCCCGACCACCACTTTTTTCACCTCGTAGAGCACCTGCTCCATCTGCGAAGCGGTAGCCGGTGTGATCTGGGCATCGGGCATGTCGTCTCCTTGAACGTTAAAGCGGATTCTCTCCGGCGGCGGATGCCGCGTCCTCGATCGGCACGGCAAAGCCGATGCCGGCGAAAGTGCGCAGTCCCGATGGATTGAGAATGGCGGTGACGATGCCCACCACCTCGCCATTGATGTTGACCAGCGGCCCGCCCGAATTGCCCGGGTTGGCTGCCGCGTCGAACTGGATGAGGTTCTGCAGCGCCGGGCTGCCATCTTCGCCCTGCAGCACCCGGCCCAGGCCCGACACCACACCGGACGAGGCCGAGGGACCAATGCCGAACGGAAACCCGACCGCCACCACCTCGTCACCGGGGTTCAGGCTGGTGCTCGAGGCAAGGGTCGCCGGCTGCAGGTCGTCGGGCAGGATCATCGGCACGATGATCGCAAGGTCGCTCTCGGGCCGGGCGCCGACGACGCGCGCATCCGACTCGGTGCCGTCGGCGAAGATCACCTTGAGCCTCGTCGCTGCCCCCGCGACATGCAGGTTGGTGAGAATCGTCCCCTGCTCGTCGATGACGACACCAGTACCAACCGCAGAGAACCGCTCGTGAAAGTCCTCGGCCAGCCCCTCGGGGTCGGTCGCTGCTTCCGGCACCGTGTTCTGCTCGTCGGACGAGGGTTCGGTCTCCGGATCAGCCGGGTCGTAGCCGTTCACCTGCACCACCGAACCGATGACGGTAGCGTAGGCAACCGCCGCGGCAGATGGAGGCCGCGGCCGTTCGTCGAGCGCGAAGTTGACCGCAGCGTTGAGATCGGCCTGCGTCAGATTCTGCGCGGGGGCCCGGAGCAGGTCCAGAACCCCCACCAGCGCCAGTGTGGTGAGCACGCTCACGGCGACCAGCAGGCGCGACTGATGCTTTTTGGAGAAGGGCAACCACCA
>CAMDAL010000031.1 GCA_945888565.1 Devosia equisanguinis
GGCTCGGTTTCGAGCGTGATGGCGCCAGGTGCAAAGTCCGACGACCTAGACGTCCACACCCGCACCGACCAGATCAAGGTGCATCGCGCTGCCTTGACAAAAGACGGGGCGTTCGCGGCGCCGGACGAATACGTATCGATGGCGGGCGAGCCGGGGCACGATGCGCTCTGTGCCCGCGAGCAGGACTATGTCTATCGGGCAATTATCGAGGACATCGATCTCAGCCGGCACATGTCCGATGCCGTGCAATCGCTTCGGGTCTGCCTCGCAGCGGACGAGAGTGTACGTACGGGGATGCCGGTAAGGCTTTGAATCGATTGGCTGACCCGGCGGCCATAGATGTGGCGATGCGGCAACTGGGTGGCTACTACGAAGACGAAGATACGCAGCTGATGATCGGTGGCGTGATCGGCTACAACTTCGCTTCGGCACCGCTTCTGGCCGGCGTAGAGTTGCAGGGCAACTACTACTTCGAGGGTGACCTGGACGCGGCTGGCGAAATTCTTGCTCTCGGCTTTGTCGTCACCGACAACGTCGCCATCTACGCCACTGGTGGTGTTGGCTACGTCTGGGAAGAGAACGATGACTACGCCGAGTTCGCCCTCGGCGTCGGCGCAGAGTTCAAGGTCACCGAAGACATGTCCGTCCGTGGCGACATCCTCGGCTTTGGCTACGACGACGGCGGCGACACCTTTGACGGTGCCCGCGCGACTGTCGGCCTGCTCTGGAGCTTCTGATCCGTTCATCCGGATCGCGTTTGTGAGAGGCGCCCTTCGGGGCGCCTCTTTTCGTTTGGGCTACCCCTGACGCCGCAAGGCCGCTAACATCGCAGCCGAGTGGACCCAAACGGCTGATTTTCATGCGCATTATCGATACGCACCTGCACCTGATCTACCAGGACCGGTTCGAGTACAAATGGCTCGCCGGTGAGCCGAAGATCAACCGCGACTGGCCGGTGGAGAGCTACTGGGCCGAGGCACTGCCGCTCGGCATCGAGGCGGCGCTGCACATGGAAGTCGACGTCATCGAGCCGCAGATCGTCGAGGAGAGCCGCTTCGTGCTGGGGCTCGACCGGATCGTCGGCGCTATCGCCAATGCTCGCCCCGAGCACGCCGATTTCGAGCGCCAGCTCGAGGCGCTGACCGCGCTGGGCGGGGTCAAGGGTATCCGCAGGTTGATCCAGGGTCAGCCCGCGGAGATGAGCCAGACCGAGACCTTCCGCGCCAATCTGCGGCTGCTGCCGAAGTACGGCATGAGCTTCGACATCTGTGCCAAGAGCCATGAGCTGCCCATCGTCGAACCGCTGGTCGTGGCCTGCCCCGAGGTCCAGTTCGTCCTCGACCACTGCGGCAATCCCAAGATTGGCGCCGGCGAGTGGGAGAGCTGGACGACGCGCATGGAGCGCATCGCGGCGCTGCCCAACGTGGTGTGCAAGGTGTCGGGCATCCTCGCCAACGTCACCGAGGACTGGACCGTCGACCAGCTCCGACCCTATGTCGAGTTCGTGATCGAGCGCTTCGGCTGGGATCGCGTGGTGTGGGGCAGCGACCACCCCGTGGTGACGCTGTTCGGCAACCTCACCAGCTGGGTGAACGCCAGCCGCGAGATCGTAGCGGGAGCAAGCCAGGACGAGCAGGAGAAGCTGTTCTTCCGCAACGCCGAGCGGGTCTACCGGATCGGCTGAACGGGAGAGCGCTTTGGCGCTCTACCTAGTCGGGTCAAGCCACCTGCTGCTTTGCCGCCGGACGTGCCCATTCGGGGATCCACGTTCCGTGGGCGAGCAGCAGGTCGTCGACCAGGTTCCAGATCTGCTCGAGGTCGAGTTCGGCCGCGGTGTGCGGATCGAGCATGGCCGCGTGGTAGAGATGCTCGCGGTTCTCCGTCATCAGCGCCGCGACCGTCAGTTCCTGCACGTTGATGTTGGTGCGCATCAGTGCCGTAAGCTGGGGCGGCAGCGCGCCGATATAGGTCGGCTGAATGCCTGAGGCATCGACAAGGCACGGCACTTCCACCGCCGCGTTGTTCGGCAGCGAAATGATGACGCCGTTGTTCCGCACGTTGCCGTAGATCACGCTTGGCTCGCCGGTCCACACCGAATTGACGATCTCGGAGGCGTATTCCTTGGATGCCTTCACGCTGATCCTGTCGGCTTTGCGGTACTTCTCGGACGTGACCTTCCAGTCCGCGATCTGCTCGATGCAGCGCTTGGGATACTCGTCGAGCGGAATGCCGAACTTCTCGATCAGGTCGGGACGCCCCTCCTTGATGAAGTAGGGCGTGTACTCGGCAAAATGCTCGGAGCTTTCCGTGACGAAGTAGCCAAGCCGGGTGAGCATCTCGTAGCGCACCCTGTTGGGGCAGCGCGGGTTCCAGGTCGGCTTGGGTGCCCTGCCCTCGCGGTAGCCGCGGACCAGATCGGGGTAGAGGTCGCGATAGCTGCCATCGGCCTGGCGGTGCTCGAACTTCAGGTAGAACGCCATGTGATTGATACCGGCAGCGCGGTAGCGGATTTCGTCGAAGGGAATGCCGAGGTCAATGGCGAGTTCGTGCGCCGTGCCCTGCACCGAGTGGCAGAGGCCGACCTGCCGGATTGTCGGGTACTTCTCGGCGATCGCCCAGGTGTTGATCGCCATCGGGTTGACGTATTGCAGCATGACCGCATCGGGGGCCACCTGCAGCATGTCCTCGCAGATCGACCACAGGTGCGGCACGGTGCGGAGGCCGCGCATGATCCCGCCGATACCAAGCGTATCGGCGATGGTCTGGCGCAGGTTGTATTTCTTCGGCACCTCGAAATCGACGACCGTCGAGGGTTCGTAGCCACCGATCTGGAAGCACACGACGACGAAGTTCGTCCCCTCCAGCGCCTCGCGCTGGTTGGAGAACGTCTTCACCGTCGCCGGCACGCCGAGCGTGTTCACCAGCTTCTGCGCGATGATCTGGCTCTCTTCCAGCCGCTGCGGGTTGATGTCCATCAGCCGGATTTCGGCGCCTGCCAGCGCTGGACGTTGCAGGATGTCGCCGACGATGTTCTTCATGAACACCGACGAGCCGGCACCGATGAAGGTGACTTTGGGGTTGGCCATCTGGGAGTCTCCGAGTCGGGCAGGATCGTAGTGCCTGCTGGATGAACGGCAATGCGGCGATCTCACGAAGTTCTTCCGGTTTCCTAAGGCTGCGCCGGTGGGACAGGTCTCGCACGGGCCAGACTCTGTCGACGCGACGATGACGCTTGAAGTGATGGCACCGACGAGGCGAGCCCGCTGCCTCCGGTGAGCTACTGAGGGACAGGGCAGGCTTGCGCGCGGCAGGAAACCCGGGTTTGCTCCGTGCCATGATCGACCCTGTACTCTTTCTTTTCGCGACGCTGTCACTGCTCGCAGCGCCCGGACCAACCAATGTGCTGCTGGCGACAGCCGGGGCGATGGCGGGCGTGCGCGCTTCGCTGGTGCTGCTGGCAGCGGCTTCGTGTGGCTACCTGCTCGCCGTGGCGGGCATCCGTCTGGCGCTAGGGCCAGTGATCGAGACCTATCCGCTGATTGGGATTGCCCTCAAGGTCGCGGTTGCCGTGTACCTTGGAGTGGTCGCCGTGGCCCTGTGGCGTCGTAGCTCGGCCATGACCGGCCGCGGGTTGGTCAAGGCCCGCGACGTTTTCGTGGCCACGCTGCTCAACCCCAAATCGCTGGTGTTCGCCTTCGGCATTATTCCGCAGGCAAGTCCCGTGCTCTGGGCATATGTCATGGCGTTTGCCGTGTCGGTCCCGGTGGTAGGCCTAGGATGGATACTGATCGGTCGGGCCATCGCTGCGGCCTCGGGCGAACGGCACGCGGGGACGGTCCGCAAGGTTGCATCCGTGACGCTGGTCGGGTTCGCAGCGCTGATGGTAGGTTCGGCGTTCGGCTGATTGTTTCGCGGCCGCATCGCGGCGGAACGTTCGTTCCGTCTTGACGGTCTCGTTCCGGCGTGGCGATTGTCGCGGCTCCCGACCAACGGAGCCACCTCCCATGCTTATCGGCAATGCACCCTGCTCATGGGGCATCAATTACCCGACCGGCAACGCGGTTTCGTGGCAGACCTATCTCGATGAGGTTGCGGGCGCCGGCTATGGGGGCACGGAGCTTGGCCCATTCGGCTTCCTGCCGAAGGACAAGGCAGTGTTGGGGCCGGAGCTGGCGACGCGCGGGCTCACGTTGATCGGGGCGACGCATGTGCATCTGTTCGGCGAGCGGGAGCGGGCGCCGGAGTTGATGGCGACACTCCGCGAACTGGCGCCGCTGCTGGCCGACCTTGGGGCGAAGCACCTGGTGATCATGGATGAGAGCGCGTGGTATCCGGCGGGCCAGGAAGGCGTGCTTGACGAGGCCGGCCGAATCGGGCTGCTGGCGACGGTGCGCGAAGCACAGGCCGTGATAGAGGGCGAGTTCGGTCTCAAGGCCAGCTTTCACCCGCATGTCGGGACTGCCGTAGAGTTCGAGTCGCAGATCGACCGGCTGCTCGAGGAGACCGAGATTGACCTCTGCTTCGACACGGGGCACCACGCCTTCTGGGGCCAGGACCCGCTCGCCTATATGCAGAAGGTGTGGGGTCGGATCGCCTACATGCACCTGAAAAATGTCGATGCTGCGGTAAGGCAGCGGGTGCTGGACCGGCAGTTGACGATCGACGCCTCCTATGGCGCAGGGGTGATGGCGCCGTTGCCGGATGGTGCAGTGGATATCCAGGCAATCATGGCTTTTCTCGAAGCCAGGGGGTTCGACGGCCCGGTGGTCGTCGAGCAGGACGTAGCGGAGAACGCCACCGAGACGCCGCTCCAGCTGGCCAAACGCAACCTCGACTATGTGAGGGCAATCGCATGAGCGCGCCGGTACGCATCGGGCTGATCGGGCTCGGCGAGGTCGCCCAGTTGATGCATCTGCCGCTGCTTGCGGACGATGCGCGCTACCAGATCGCGGCAGTGACGGATGTGTCGAAGAGCCTCGTCGACTACGTGGCGAAGCGTTACTCGGTGCCCAGGATCCACGGTTCGGCGGCCGACCTCATCGCCGATCCCGAGCTCGATGCGGTGATGATCCTGACCCCCGACTTCCTTCACGCGCCGTTGCTCGAAGCAGCGATCCGCGCCGACAAGCACATCTTCGTCGAAAAGCCAGCGGCGCTGACGGCGGCCGAGCTCGAACCGATCGTCCAGTTGAACCGCTCAAACCCCAAGGTTGTGTTTGTCGGCTACATGCGCCGGTTCGCGCCGGCGTTCACCGCGTTGAAGGCTCGCCTGCCGGAGCGCACCGAAATCCGCCATGTCCGCATCCGCGACCTGATCCGCGAAAGCCAGTTCTTCGTCGACCAGACGCGGCACATGTTCACTCCCAACGATGTGCCCGAGGCGGCGATCAGCGAGGGCCGGACGAGGACACAGGCCCTGCTCCGCTCGGTGATGGGCGACTCGGCCACCGCCGATCAGCTGCGCGCCTACCAGGTTCTGACCGGCCTTTCGTCGCACTCGTTCTCGGCCATGTGCGAGCTGTTCGGGCCGCCGCTGAAAGTGGCGGCGGCGCGGCAGCACCGGGGCGAGACCGTCATGGTGCTGTTCGACTACGGGCACTTCACCGCGATCTATGAGGCAGTGATCCACGATGTCGCGCGGTTCGATGCTGGCATCGAGGTGCTGACCATGAACCAGCACTTCCGCATCAACTACGATACCCCCTACATCCGTAACCTGCCGACCCGGCTCGAAATCACCACCTCCGATCGCAACACGACCGGCACCGAGGTCATCGGGCCATTCTACGAGGATGCTTTCCGGATCGAGCTCGATGCTTTCCACCGGGCCATCACCATCGGCGAAAAGCCCAAGACGACCCTTGAGGATTCTCTCGCCGACCTTCGGCTGTTTGCCGAGGTTGGGCGTCACTTCTTGTCTCCATAGGCCACAAACTTCTGCCAGTTGCCGGGCGCTTTCACCGTCACGCAGGTGTCATGCAAGTGCGGTTTATGCGCCCTGACGGCGCCCGGAACGATTCAGGTGATCGTCGTCACAATGGAATTTCTGTTCCATTTTTCGCTTGCCAGCGGCCCGGCTCGGACTAGTCTTGCCGCACGGTCGGCGCGAGAGACTGACCAGCCGCGGGAGATCCCGACGGCGAACCCAGGGAGACAACGATGAAACGTCGTGCGTTCATGCTTTCCGTCGGTGGCGCAGCCGCCGGCATGGTGCTTCTGCCGCGTATGGCCTTCGCGGCCCCCGGTGTGATCGACTGGTACACCGCGTCGGACACCAACATCCTCGACTTCTGGACCAATGTGGTGAAGCCGAAGTTCGAGGCCGCCAATCCTGGCGTCATGCTCAACCTCGTCGACGCAGGCGACAATGCCGGGCAATTGGCGATCGCCGATCGCGCCGTGGCCGCGATGCAGACCAGCACCGACCCGCAGGCCGACTATTTCGAGTCCGCTGATCCGCGGCTGCCGGCCGGCGCCATTGACGGCGGCCTTTATGTGAACCTGAAGGAAGCCGGGCTCTCGAACTGGTCGAAGATCAATCCGCTGGCGATCGACAGTGACTACTCCGTGCCCTATCGCGGCTCGCAGGTGCTGCTCGCCTACGACACTGCCAAGCTCGACCCGGCCAATGCGCCCAAGTCGTGGGCCGATCTTGTCGCCTGGATCAAGGCGAACCCGGGCCAGTTCATCTACAACCGCCCCGACAAGGGTGGTTCGGGTGGCAATTTCGTGCGTCGCGCCATCTATGAGGCGAACGGCAAGGATCCGGCCGCTTTCACGACCTCGAACTTCACCGCCGAAGCCGGTGAGAAGGCCCTGACTCCGGCCTGGGATATCCTCAAGGACCTCTCGTCGTCGCTGTTTGACGGTGGCGCCTATACCGGCGGCAACACCCCGTCGCTGCAGCTGCTCGGCCAGGGCGCAGTGACCATGATCCCGGCCTGGTCTGATCAGGCGATCTCGGCGATCAACACCGGCGTGCTGCCTGAGACCACCGGCCTCGTCCAGTTGCAGGACCTCGCCCTCCCTGGCGGCTTCTCGCGCTCGGTTGTGCTGGCCAATGGCGTCAACAAGGACGCCGCGATCAAGCTGGCGGACTTCATCCTCTCCGAGGAAATCCAGTCCGCCGTCCTCAGCGAACTTGGCGGCTTCCCTGGCGTTGCCTGGGACTACGTGAACCAGGACCTGCGCCAGAAGTATGCCGACGTGATCCCGACCACCATCCCGTCCTTCCCCGGCGGTGACTGGGAGAAGGCGATCAACGACGGCTGGTACCGCAACGTTGCCCCGAACGTGGACCGCAACGCGTGAGCCTGACGCCGGCGAGCGACATCGTCGGCAAGAAACCCGGCAGGGGGCTTTCGGGCCTCCTGCTGGTCGCGATTCCGGTATTCCTCGTTTGCTGGATGGTGATCTGGCCGATCCTGTCGGCCATCTGGCGCACCGTGTGGATCAGGAACGATGGCGGCACAGGCTCGAGCTTCTCGCTCGAAACCTACGTGTTCTTCTTTTCCGACCAGTACAGCCTCAACAATCTCTACGTGACGCTGTGGACGACGGCGGTCTGCGCGGCGCTGCTGCTGGTGATCTGCATTCCCATCGCGCTCTACCTGCGCTTTTCCACCGGCAAGCTCGCGGCCTACGTCCAGGGCCTCGCGATCTTCCCGATGTTCGTGCCCTCGATCATCCTCAGCTATGCGCTGATCCGCGTGCTCGGCCCGAACGGCACCGTCGACCTGCTGCTGAACGCGGTGAACCTGCCAAAAATCCGCTCGCCCTACCTGACCCCCTGGGGGCCCGTGATCGGGCTCGTATGGGACAATATCCCGCTGACGGTGCTGATCCTCGTTTCCGGCCTGGGCAGTGTTTCGAACCAGTCGATCGAGGCGGCGCGCGATGTCGGCGCCGGACGCCTCGCAACGTTCTGGTACATCATCCTGCCACGCATCTCGAACTCCATCCTCGTCGCCATCAGCTTCACGGTGCTCGGACTGTTCTCCGCCTTCACCCTGCCCTACGTGCTCGGCCCGGCTGCGCCGGAGATGATGGGCCCGTTCATGCAGCGCACCTTCCGCGACCTGAACGATCCCGTCATGGCCATCACCCAGGCGGTCATCGCCTTTGGCTTCTGCATCGTGTTCGGACTGTTCTACGTCCGCTCCGTCGCCAAGAACCGAGCACCGTGATGGCGCGCCTCCTCGTTGAAAAGCGGATCGACTGGGTGGGCATCGGCTTTGCGGCCGTGCTGTCGATCATCATCGTCTTCCCGCTGCTCGTGGTGTTCACCTGGTCGGTCACCAATGTGTGGCGCTACCCCTCGGTGATCCCGCAGGAGTTCGGCCTCAGGTTCTGGGGCGCCACCCTGGCGCGCGCCGATGTGTGGTCGTCGATCACCATGAGCCTGACGCTGGCGACGGTCGTCACGCTGCTGTCGGCGCTGATCTGCCTGCCCGCGGCCTACGCTTTCGCACGGCTCGACTTCCCCGGCCGGAGCATCCTGTTCTTCTCGTTCCTTGCCGGCCATGCCTTCCCGAAGTTCGGGCTGCTGGTCGCCATCGCGGCGATCTTCCTGCAGCTGAACCTCATCGGCACGTTCTGGGGCGTGGTGCTGATCCAGCTCGTCGGCACACTGCTGTTCATGATCTGGATTCCCGTCGCGGCGTTCCAGTCGGTCGATCGACGGATGGAAGAAGCGGCGCGCGACGTCGGCGCTTCACCGGCCCGGGTGTTCTGGTCGATCACCCTGCCCCAGGCCGGCCCCACCATCGCCGCGGCAGTGCTCCTGAGCTTCGTCGGGACCTTCTACGAAACCGAAGGCGCCTGGCTGATCGGCGCTCCGCAGATCCGCACCATGCCGGTGCTGATGATCAGCTTCATCAACAACCAGCCGGTGATCCAGTATGGCGCGGTGCTGTCCGTGCTGCTCTGGATACCGAGTTTCGTCGCCCTGTTGTTTGCACGCCGCGTGATCTCGTCGGGCAGTTTTGCCCGCGGCTTCGGCGCCTGAGGAGTCCTTATGGCCGTTCTAGACATCAAGGACGTGAGCAAAGTGTTCTCGACCACCGTTGCGGTGGATCGCTTCAACCTGACGGTCGGCAACGGCGAACTCGTCTGCCTGCTCGGGCCCTCGGGCTCGGGCAAGTCCACGCTTCTCCGCATAGTCGGCGGCTTCGAAACCCCGAGCGCCGGCGTGATCGCCATCGATGGCGAGGACGTCACCCGGGTGCCGCCCGAAAAGCGGCCGACCGGCATGGTGTTCCAGAGCCATGCGCTGTGGACGCACATGAACGTCTTCAAGAACCTCGCCTTTGGCCTGAAGCTGCGCCGGCTGCCCGCCGATGAGATCAAGCGCAAGGTCGAAGCCGTGCTCGAGCTCGTAGGCCTCGGCGGCTTCGGGCACCGCGCCACCAACCAGCTCTCCGGCGGCCAGCAGCAGCGCGTGGCGCTGGCGCGCTCGCTGGTGCTTGAACCAAAGATCCTGCTGCTCGACGAGCCGTTTGCGTCCCTTGACCAGCACCTGCGCGAACGTCTCCGCGAGGAGGTTCGCGACATCCAGCAGCGGCTCGGCATCACCACGCTGTTCGTGACCCACGGCCAGGACGAGGCTCTCTCGATGGCCGATCGCATCGTGGTGATGCGCGATGGCAAGATCGAGCAGGTCGCCGCACCCGACATGCTCTACCGCGAGCCGCAGACGCCTTTTGTCGCCGGCTTCATCGGCACCATGAACCTGATCGAGGGCCAGGTTTCCGGCGGCCAGTTCACGCGTCCTGGCTTCCACCTGCCCCTCCCGATCGGCGATGGCCCCGCAACCGTTGCAGTGCGGCCAGAGGCCCTGACCATCGCGCCCTCCGCCAATGCCGGCGACGCCCGGATCCATCGCGTCACCGACTACGGCGCGCATGCAATCGTGGACCTCGAACTGCCCGATGGCGTCCGCATCAAGGCAGCGGTGCCCGACGCACGCGAGTGGAGCCGCGTCCAGTTGGCGACCCTTGCCCCCCGGGCGTTCGCCGCCTACCGCGACAACACGGTCGCCTACCGGAGCTGACTTTTCCATGACCGACGCGCCGATCTCGGTGACCCGCAACGGTCACCGGACGTTCTTCAAGTGGCACCGCGGGCGCAAGCGCCGCAGCGACCCGGTCTTCACCGGCCGGCGGATTATCGAAGGCATGCAGGCGGGCGCCAGCATCGAGGTTGACCTGGTGGTGCACGCGGACAATGGCATGGCCGTGCTGCACAACCTGTCGCTTGAGGGCGAGACTACGGGAACCGGCTTGGTGCGAGAGACCTCGGCTGCGGTGTTGCGCGGGCTCTGCCTGCGGGACAATAACGGCCAGCCGATTGCCGGCCGGGTGATGCTGCTTGAAGACCTCGCCGCGCTGATCGCCCGCGACGGCGCCCATCCGGACGCGCTGCTGCAGCTGGACTACAAGGAAGACGCCACCGTCCTGACGCGGGAGGTGGTGAGGAGCTTCGCCGAGGCGCTCAGCCCGGTTGCCGGGCACTTCATCGTGTCTTCGGGCGATGCGGCCTCCGTGGGGATTCTCACCGGAGCCGTCACCGGCATCCATGTCGGCTACGATCCCTGCCACGAGGGCGCCCTCGAACGGCTGATGCAGAGCCGGGACTATACCGGCTTCGTCGCCGAGGCCATCGCGGCTTCGCCCAAGGCAGAGATGATCTACCTCGCGTGGGAGCTGGTGATCGAGGCCGACAAGGACGGCTTCGACATTGTCGGTGCCTTCCACGCCCACGGCCGGCGTATCGACGCCTACACGATCAGGCAGGCGAATGCAGAAACCCTGCCCGCCCTCGAACGCCTGCTGGCGCTCAGGGTGGATCAGATCACCACCGACGACCCCGAAGGGATGAAGGCCGCGCTCAGCGACCGGCAATAACCCTTGCGTCTACAACAAAAGCAAATGCTGCCAGCGCCCGCGAAGTTCTAGGCTTTCCCTCATTGATTTGGGGATTCGTTTTGACACAGCGCGTATTCGGGCCCGACCAGCGGGACGGCAACTGGTATTTTTACGCCTACGTCGAGGGCCAGCAGATGGAGTGGGGCCCCTACCGCACGGAAGAGTTTGCCAAGGGCGCGCGCGATTCGATCGAGCGACGCCTGAGCGGCGGGCCTGTGGTGCGACCGGTGGCGGTCAGCGGCGGAGCCAGCGCGCGCGTTTGAGGTGGCTCCGGTTCGTCACGCGATACCCAGGAACACCGCAAGGTTGCGGCCTATGGAAATCATGGCCTGGTCGTCCAGTCGACCGATCGTTGGACCTGCCTTGGTTCGGGGCAAGGACATGGCGCGGTCTATCTGCACCTGGGAAACGATGCGAAGACCGTTTTCGGCGCTTGGCTGAACTGTGTACCGAAAATACGGGGCGTCGAGCAGGTCACTGGTCAGCAACAACACAGTCACCGACGACGTGCCCATCGCCTCGTCTGACTGGATCACCAGCGCGGGACGTGGCTTTCCGTAATCACCGCTGAGCGCGACGGTGATGAGGTCCCCACGCCTCAAGTCTCACCGGACTTTTCATGCGCTGCATCGCCAGCCCACTCCTCGAAGGCTGCGTCAAGGAACGCCAATTCTTCCCTGTTGGCCCTGTCTGCGGCACCAACCAGAGCGCCCTGTCGCCGATACTCCTCGGCGAAACCGGGGGCACGAGTGTCAGGAACCCAGATCTGCACGGGCCGCAGGCCTTCGGCCCGAAGCGAGTCGCGGTGCTTCTGAACCCTCTTTGCAGATGATGACATCATGACACCTCGTTACATGTAACAGGTAGTCCTCCATGCCTGTATCGTCAACCTGCCCTATTTCGGGTCCTTCCGCGGTACGTCCTTGAGGTGCTCCAGCAGGTAGGCGTGGGTCGCCTCGTTGGCGATGATCAGGGTGCCGGTCTGCTCGTAGACCTCCGGCCCGCGGCCCCACCAGTCGGTCACCACCCCGCCTGCTTCCTGCACGCAGAGGATGCCGACGGCGGTGTCGGAAAAACCGGTCTCCTCGTAGTAGCCGGTGAGGCGGCCCATCGCGACATAGGCGGCCGAGTTGGCGGCGCTGCCGACGATGCGGATGGCGCCGATCGGGGCCCGGATAGCGTCGAGGCGCTGATAGGCGCCGGGATAAAGCTGGAGGTTCGGCGTCGGCAGGCCGGTGCCGATGGCGAACATGGCGACGTCCGCCTGCTGGCTAACCCGCAGCCGCTCGCCGTTCATGTAGGCGCCCTGCCCCGGAATGGCGGTGAACATCTCGTCCGACACCGGGTTGTAGAGCGCGCCCGCCACAGTCTGGTTGCCGCGGCGCAGGGCGATCGAGATGGTGTAGTGCTGGCCGTTGATGAAGTTGGTGGTGCCATCGATGGGGTCGACCAGCCAGCGATGCTCGGCGTCGCCGCGCTCGGCGGGGGGAAACTCCTCGCCGTAGAAGCTCCAGTCCGGCCAGCGGCCCATCAGGCGATCGCGGATCAGCAGTTCCGATTCCCGGTCAGCATCCGAAACGAAATCGGCGGGACCCTTGATGCCGATCTCAAGATCGCGGAAGCGCTTGAAGTGTTCCAGCGTCAGCGCCCCGGCCTCCCGGGCGGTGGCGACCATTTCATCGAGCACGGTGTCATACGAAAGCGGCATTTTCAGGTGATTCTCCTTGGCGCACCGATGCTTAGCGACGTTCCGAGACGGTAGAATAACGGGAACCGGCCTGGCATGCGCAACGTTTTGCGGCAGACGTGAGGGCCTGACGATCATGGCAGCGAAGATTCACATCGTGGTACGCCACAATGGTGCCGGATGGCAGGTACTGACCCTCGGCAAGCCGGCGACATCCGCCGACGCGGCTCGCCCCTACTCGAGCCGCGAGCAGGCCCTGTCCGATGCGCTGTTTTCCGCCCGCATGCTCGACGCGCTGGGCGAAGAGGTCGAAGTGCTGCTCGAGGGTAGCGATGGCGTCAAGCCGGTGACCGAAGAGACTCAGCGGGTCTGGCTCAGGCACTGATCACTCGGAACGCCCGGCAAAGGCCAGCGTCTTCTGGCTGTTCTTGTCGGTCTTGAGCAGCGCCATCCGCATCCTGGCGTGGAGGCGTTCGGCGTGCTTCTGCGCCAGCGTGATGGCAATCCGGCGACCGGGTTCGGCGAGGAACACCGAAAGCGGGGTTGCCATTCGCTTCAGCAGCGCCGGGGCGTCGGTCGCGAGCAGTGCGTCCTCGAGCGACAGGATGGCTTCGATATGGCCGGGCTCGCCCTGGCGGCCGGCGCGGCCGGCGAGCTGGTCGTCGATGCGACGCGCTTCATGCCGCTCGCTCATGATGACATGCAGCCCGCCCTTTTCGGCAGCGCCCGGTCCGAGCGGAATGTCGGTGCCGCGGCCGGCCATCGAGGTCACCACGGTGATGCGGCCGAGTTCGCCGGCACGGCCGACGATATCGGCCTCGCGGGCATCCTGCGCCGCGTTCAGCACTTCATGCGGCAGGCCTGCAGCGGTCAGAGCGGCCCTGGCCATTTCGGACTGGGGCGACCGAGCCGGTGCCGATCAGCACCGGGGCGCCGATCGCATGCAGTTCGGCCGTGCGCCCGACGATGCGCTGCCACTTCCGTTCGGCCGTCGGCAACACTGCATCGGCGCGGTAGACGCGCTGCGACGGCTTGTGCGTGGGTATCGTCGCCACCGGCAACCGGTAGACGCGCCAGAACTCGCCCGCGACGTGGCTGGCAATCTCCTCAAATCAGTGCGTAAGGCGTAATGGCCCGCCGCGACACTGTCTAGGCACCGAGCCCGTCGATGCCGTGAATTATTTGCGGGATCAGTGGTCTAGTAGACCCAGTGTGCTCAAGAGTTCGCGCGCGGCCGTAGCCCCTGCCCGATTGGCGCCGATGGTGGAGGCTGAAGGGCCGTAGCCCACGAGGTGGATGCGCGGGTCGGCCACCACCTCCGTCGCGAGCCGCCCACCCATCCGGATGCCGCCCGCCTCGCCGCGCAGCAGCAGCGGCGCCAGATGATCGAGCGAGGAGCGGAACCCCGTGCACCAGAGGAGCACGTCCGCCTCCTGCCCGCGGCCATCGGCCCAGCGGATGCCGGTGGGGGTGATCTCGTCGAACATCGGCTGCCGGCGCAGCACGCCACGTGCCTGCATCGCGGCGATGGCTGGGGTGAGCGGCAGGCCGGTGACCGACACCACCGAGGTCGGCGGCAGGCCCTGCCGGACCCGGTCTTCCACCCGCTTTACCGCCGCGCGTCCGGCCGCCTCGTCGAACGGCGCATCGCGGAACTCCACCGGCCGCCGGGTGACCCAGGTGGTTTCGGCGACGCTGGAGATCTCGTCGAGCAGCTGGATGGCCGAGATGCCGCCACCGACGATCACCACCCGCTGCCCGCGGAACTCGTCCGCCGTCCGGTAGTCACGCGTGTGCAACTGGCGCCCCCGAAACAGCTCGCGCCCCGGATAGTCGGGAATGAACGGCGTCTCCCAGGTGCCCGTGGCATTGACGATTCCGTCAGCCGCGAACTCGCCCCGATCCGTCTCGACCCGGAAGCGGCCGCTGCGCTGGCACACGACTTTTACCTGCACCGGCCGGACGACCGGGAGCTCGAAGCGGCGCTCGTATTCGGCGAAGTACTCGGGCACCGCCACGGCCGCCTCGACGCGCTCGGCCCCCGCGCCAACCGTCTCGGCGAAACTCAGGCCCGGCAGGTCGTGGATGCGGTTGACGGTGGAGAGCGTCAGGCTCGGCCAGCGGAACTGCCACGCCCCACCCGCCCGCGGTGACTGGTCGAGCACGAGGAAATCCCGTCGCGGCAGGCCGAGCTTGGTCAGGTGATACGCGGTGGATAGTCCGGCCTGGCCCGCGCCGATCACCACGACCTTGAATTTCGGGATGGCGCGGGCAACCGGTGCCCCGCCCGCTTCGACGACATCCATCAGGCGGCCTCGCTGGTAGCGCTAGTAGATGGGACGTGAAAGCTCCGGCGTCTAGCTCGCCAGCCGCGCCCGCTCGCTGGTGCGCGCCGAGAACTCCTCGAGCAGCGCGGGCACCATGTCGGCCGGCACCGGGCGGGACAGGAAATAGCCCTGCGCCTCGTCGCAGCCGGAGCGGATCCAGTCGAGCTGCGCCGCGGTCTCGACGCCCTCGGCGGTCACCCGCATGCCCAGCGCCCGGCCAAGCCCGATCACCGCGCGCACGATCGCCTGGCTCTCCTCGGACTGCGGCAGGCCGGAGATGAAGGAGCGGTCGATCTTGATCTTGGAGAACGGGAAGCGCTGCCGGACGGTGAGGGTCCGCAGTCGTCGACACTCCAAGCCACGGAGCTGGAGCATCGACAGAAAACGCTACGGAATTGCCTAAGCCGATTGGCGAAAATTGAATGAACGCGACCCGAACATATTCACGCGCCAACATTCAGCTGATCGGCGGTGATGCGATCGAGCAGTGGCGTCAGTTCGCTCGGCGTCTCAGGCTCCTGCAACCGCTGCTTCAGGTGCATGATCGGCTCCGCCAGCACCTCGTCGAGGTCCTCGGAGCAGCTGAAGTCACCCGCCACGGCCTTGACCTTGGAGTTGTCGAACAGGCTCGCGAGGCTCTTGTCGCCCCAGAGCGGGCCAACCCAGTCGGGGCGGTACTTCACCAGCGTATCGGAGGGGACGCAGACGATGTTGGCTTCGGCGCCGATGCCTTTGGCGATGGCCTTGTAGATCTGCGTCCAGGTCCAGGCCATGTCGCCGGTGATGTGGAAATCCTCGCCGATCGCCTTCGATTTGCCGAACAGGCCGATGAACGGATTGGCGAAATCCACCGAGCGGGTCAGCGTCCAGGGCGCCGTGCCATCGCCGGCCACGAACACCGGCTTGCCCTGCAGCATGCGGCGCGGGATCACGTCGCCCTCGCCCACCATGGTCGGCAGCCCGGTGCGGACGGTGTGGCTCGGGCGGACGATGGTCCAGGGCAGGTTCTTTGAACCTTCGAGTAGCTTCTCGCAGGCGATCTTGGCCTGGCTGTAGGCCCAGAACGGGTTGTGGACCGGGGTCACCCCCTCCTTCACCACGTAGTGGTTGGACTTGTCGTACACCGAGGCGGACGAGATGAAGACGTACTGTCCGGTATTGCCGGCGAACACCTCGATGTCCTGCTGCAGCTGTTCGGGCGTGAACACCATGAACTGGGCCACCACGTCGAACCGCTTCCCTCCCAGCGCACCGCGATAGCTCGCCGGATCGCGCATGTCGCCGACGATCGAGGTGACGCCCGCCGGGAGCCCCGCATCGCGCTGGCCGCGGTTGAACACCGACACGTCATGGCCGGCGGCAACCGCCTTCTCGACACACGGAAGCGAAATCTGGCCGGTACCACCGACGAACAGCACTGAGCTCATAGCAATGACCTGAAACTGGCAAAGGGGACGCCGGGTGCTCCTCAGAACCCTGCGGCACGCAGCTTAGGCCGGGATCGCCCGAAGCTCCAAGCCCGACCTTTGATGCGGCGGCTGCCCCCTTAAAGCACCGTCACCTGATACAGCCGTGCCAGCACCTGTTCCTGGTCGAGCTCAAGCTCCAGGCCGGCGCGGTACGATCGCCACCAGGCCGTATCCACGTCCTTGACCATCACCTCGAAGATCGCCACGCGGTCGTGGATGATCGCCCGGCTCTCCGGTTTCCAGGCGCCCTCGGCCGGCGACTGCATGAACGCCGTGACGCCACCGAAGCGCTCGACCAGCTCGTTCTTGATCCGCTCCAGCGTCTCTGGCGGCGTCGGCGTGCCGTCGGTCTTTTCGAGCGGGATGAACAGTTCGACCACAAACATGGCTCAGCTCTTCAGCTTGTCGCGGATGTCATCGAGCGACTGGATGAACTTGTCGACTTCCCCCCGCAGCGCCATGCGATCGGTGGGCGTCAGCGCCGCGGCGCTGGTGCGCGGCCGGCTCACCAGTTCGCGCAGCGCCTCGATCTCGCGCTTCAGTCGGGTGAGGTCGCCGGTCACGGGCACGGGTCAGGCTCCTGTTGCTACGCGGCCCATTTAGCAGCCGCACCGGCAGATGCCTACAGCCTTCGCCCGCAATGCTCAGCTGCGCCGCATCATCTCCGCCGCCTTCTCCGCGATCATGATGGTCGGCGAGTTGGTGTTGCCCGAGGTGATGAAGGGCATCACCGACGCATCGGCAACCCGCAGCCCGCCGACGCCGCGCACGCGCAGTTCGCCATCCACCACCGCCCCCTCGTCCGCTCCCATGCGGGCGGTGCCCACCGGATGGAAAATGGTCGTGCCGACGTCACCGGCCAGCCGCGCGAGTTCCGCGTCGCTCTCGTATTGCACCCCCGGCGCGTACTCCTCCGGCGCGAATTTCGCCATCGCCGGCTGCACCATGATGGCGCGCGCCTTGCGCAGCGACGCCACCGCCACCTGCCGGTCGGCATCGACGCCGAGGTAGTTCGGCGCGATGACCGGCGCGTCCTCGACCCGGGCAGAGCGGGCATGGATCGAGCCGCGGCTCTCCGGCCTGAGGTTGCAGACGCTGACAGTGATGGCGCCAAAGGGGTGCAGCGGATCGCCGAACTTGTCGAGCGACAGCGGCTGGACGTGGAACTGCAGG
>CAMDAL010000032.1 GCA_945888565.1 Devosia equisanguinis
AGCGCTTGTCCCAGCTCAGCTTGACGCCCAGCGTCTTCTTGCCCTCGTACATGTCGTAGCAGACGACGCCGACATCGCGCATGCCGGCAGCATCCGAGCCCGCGTGCGGACCAGTGAGGGCGAAGCATGGGACTTCGAGGCCCTTGGCAAGGCGGCCGAGATACTTGTCCTTCTGCGCCTGCGTCCCGTACTTCTCGAGCAGTTCGCCCGGCCCCAGCGAGTTGGGGACCATCACGGTGATACCGGCGGCGATGGAGCGCGAGGCGATCTTGCTGACCACCTGGCTCTGCGCCTGCGCCGAGAAGCCGAGGCCGCCATACTCGGTGCCGATCAGCATGCCGAGGAAGCCCTTTTCCTTGAGGTACGCCCAGACCTCTGGCGACATGTCGGCGCGGTTGTGGCGGGTATCCCAGTCGTCGATCATGGCGCAGACGGTTTCGACCGGACCGGCAAGGAAGGCCTGCTCCTCGGTGCTGAGGGTGGGCTTGCGGACGCCGAGCAGCTTGCTCCAGTCCGGCTTGCCGCCGAAGAGTTCGGCATCCCAGCCCACCGTGCCAGCGTCGAGCGCCTCCTGCTCGGTGCGCGAGACGCGGGGCAGGATGCGCTTCACCATCGCGTAGGCAGGACCGGTGAGAATGAGCTTGCGGACGGGTTTCAGCGCGAACACTGCGAGGATCAGCCCCGGCACGACCAGCAGCCAGCGGAACGGGTCGGCAATGACCAGCGCGAAGGGCTCGAGGATCACGAGGTTGAGGAGTGCGAGCACCACCCATAGCGCCGCCCACTGCCAGACCGGCGCGCGCCGCACGGCGAGGGTCGCAAAGCCGGTGAGCCCAATCAGCACCAGAATTGGAAACATGCTCCGTCCTCCTCGACCAGCCAGCGTTCGACGCGGCCCACCCGCAGACGCGGATACCTGGGCGGCGATGCGCCTCGTATAGCACGTCGAAGATAGGGGTGGTTGACGTTAACGTCAACCTGTAGCCGCTTAGGGCATTAGCCGGTCGATTGGGGATTATAGACTCGCTTCGGGACACGGGCCGTTCACGAGTTCGCGTCGCGTGTTTGACGCTAACGTCAAGCGATGGCAGTCTTCTTCCAAAGGGATGCTTGAACATCCCGGAGGAGGAACACATGGCCATAAACTCAGCCGAGCATGAGCGACCCTGGGTAGCGCACTATCCGCCTGGCATCGAATGGGACGTGCCGATCGACACCACACCGGTCCACGAGCAGGTGCTTCGCGCCTGCGCAGCCGCGCCGGACGCGGACGCGCTGGATTTCCTCGGCAAGAAGACGAAGTTCCGTGACCTGGCGCGGCAGATCGATGCCTTTGCCGGGGCGCTGCAGCAGAAGTTCGGCGTGAAGAAGGGCACGCGGGTCGGGTTGCTGCTGCCCAATACGCCGTTCTTCGTCGTCGCCTACTACGCCATCCTCCAGGCCGGCGGCACCGTGGTGAACTGCAACCCCCTCTATACGGTCAGCGAGTTGCGCCACATCGTCGGCAATGCCGGCGCCGAACTGATGATCACCCTCGACCTCAAGCTGATCTTCGAGAAGGCGGAGAAACTGGTGTCCGAAGGGCACATCAAACGCCTGATCGTCTGCAACTTCCCCGGGGCCCTGCCTGGCGCCAAGAAGCTGCTGTTCAAGATCGCCAAGTCCGGTGATCTCGCCAAGGTGTCCGCCAGCCCGATTGCCGACCGCATCGCCGATTTCGATGCGCTCGTCGGGCTGAAGCTGACGCCGACGCCGACGCCGGTGAGCATCGACGCAGCGACCGACTGCGCCGTACAGCAATATACCGGCGGCACCACCGGCGTACCGAAGGGCGCCATGCTGAGCCACGCCAACATCGCCGCGCAGGTGAGCCAGATCAACTACTGGGGTGGACACCTCTTTCACCCGCCTAGCCGGGTGATCGCGGTACTACCGTTCTTCCACATCTTTGCCATGACCACCTGCATGAACCTGCCGCTGTCCGGAGGCGTGCAGGTGATCATGCTGCCGCGCTTCGAGATGCGGGCGTTTCTGGACACGATGACCCGCACCGGCGCAAACGTGCTGCTGGCAGTGCCGACGCTGATCCAGGCGCTGGCCAAGCACGGAGAGAAGTCGGTGCCGCACCTGCAGTCGCTCGAAGTGACAGTATCGGGGGGCGCCCCCCTGTCGGACGAGGTGCGCGCCAACTGGAGCAAGGTCAGCAAGTCGCTGCTCGCCGAAGGCTATGGCCTGACAGAGGCGTCGCCGGTGGTCTGCTGTGCAGCGCTGGCGGTGCCATCGAAGCCGTTGTCGATCGGCCAGCCGCTGCCCGGCACGGACATCCGCTTCATCGATGTCGAGACCGGCAAGCTGGTGCCGCTCGGCGAGCGCGGCGAACTGCAGGTGAAGGGTCCGCAGGTCATGGTCGGCTACTACAATGACGCCGAGGCGACCAGGAACGCCTTCATGGATGGCTGGCTGCGCACCGGCGACGTCGGCTACATGGACGAGGACGGCTACGTGTTCCTGGTGGATCGCATCAAGGACCTGATCATCTGCTCGGGCTTCAACGTCTACCCGCGCGTCATCGAGGAAGCGCTGATGCACCATCCGGCGGTGGAGGAAACCAACGTCATCGGCGTGCCCGACGAGTATCGCGGCGAGGCACCGGTTGCCTACGTGAAGCTCAAGGAAGGTCAGAAAGTGACCGACGGCGAGTTGAAGACCTTCCTCGGAGAGACCCTCAACAAGATCGAAATGCCCAAGGAAATCATCTTCAAGGAAGAACTGCCGAAGACCCTGATCGGCAAGCTGAGCAAGAAGGAACTGCGCGAGGACTACAAGGGACGGAAGAAGTCGAATGAACCGGCCTGAGCAGGAAGGGCGCGACCTGTTCGCCATCGCCGACCTCGCTGGCGAGTTCGGCATTTCCACCCGCGCCATCCGCTTTTACGAGACCAAGGGACTGCTGCGGCCGGAGCGGGTGGGCGGCACGCGGGTGTTCCGCCGCCGTGATCGCGCACGTTTGATCCTCATCCTGCGCGGTAAGCGGCTAGGGTTCTCGCTGCGGGACATTTCCGACTACCTCAGCCTCTACGATGCGCATTCGCAGACGGCTCAGGTGAAACTGCTGATCCAGAAGGTCGACGAGCGGCTGATGCTGCTCGAAGCCCAGCTGGGTGACCTGCAGACGACAATCTCCGAGCTTCGGGAAATCCGGAAGTTCGCGGACGACCGATTAGCCCAAGGCGCCTGAATGCTTCGATCCCTGCTGACCCTGATCGCTGTTGCGACGATGGTATTGCTCGCCGCCTGCACGATCTCGTCGCCGACCCAGTTGGTGGGGGCCGACGAGGGCGCTGCCCCGCTGCCCGCGACCTTCGTCGCCTATGGTTACAAGCAGGGCGACGACGACATCTGGCGTCGCACCGAGGAAGCTCCGGTGGGCTATGCGCTGTCCGGCAACGCCTATGTCGCGGCCGACAACTCGATGACGCTGCGCTTCGTGCCGCTCGACAATAACGGCTACCTGCTGTCGGTCGCCGGCAACGAACCGGGCGCGCTGTACGGCACGGCCTGGGTCAAGGGCCAGATCATGGTCATCCGCATGATGCTGTCCGATGATGGGGACATGGCGCTGGAAAAGGCCAAAGCGGCGTCACCGCCCGACATCGCCAGCGACATTTCCCCTGAGGACGGCGGCCTCGCCGTGACGAAGCGCGAGACGCTCGACCACCTGGTGTCGCTGGTGCGCAAGGGCACGGTTGCGACCGAGCCGCTGGTGGCCTGGGTCGCCGAGGACCCTGATGCGCCCACTCCGACGACGATCCGCAAGGACACGAACGGGTGGAAGGCGGAGTAACTACCGCTTCCGGCCCTTCACGTTCGTCATCAGGTCCGGCTTTTTCGGGCGCGTCCAGCCCTTGGGCGGTTCGACGACCGGAACGTTGGTGCCCAGCCCCATCGACCCCGGCGGCGGCTGGCTTGCCTGCACCGCGCCGCGCAGTTGCTGGATCGCATCCCGGTACCGGGCGGCCGCTTCATAGTCCTCGGCAGCGACGGCATCGGCCATCTGCTTTTCGAGCGCGGCGATCTTGCGGTCGTTGTTCATGAGCGACATCGCGTGCCTCAGGTGGCTGAGAGGAAAACCTGCATATCGTCGAGCGTGGCGGCTTCGGTTGCCGGCTTGTCCCACCGTATCCGGTTGATGCGGGGGAAGCGAAGCGCCACGCCGGACTTGTGCCGGGTGGATTGCTGAGCGGAATCGAACGCCACTTCGAACACCAGCTCCTTGTTCACTTCGCGTACCGGACCAAAGCTGGCGACGGTGTTGTTGCGCACCCACTTGTCCAGCTGCTTCAGCTCCTCGTCGGTGAAGCCGAAATAGGCCTTGCCGATGGGGACGATCTCGTTGCCCTTCCAGACGCCGAACGTGTAGTCGGAATAGAAGCTCGAGCGCTTGCCGTGGCCGCGCTGGGCATACATCAGGATGGCGTCGACGACATTCGGGTCGCGCTTCCACTTGTACCACAGGCCCTTCGGGCGGCCGGGCACATAGACCGAGGAACGCAGCTTCAGCATGACGCCTTCGTGGCCGTGCTCGGCTGCACCCTTGCGACGGATCTCGGCGAGCTGGTCCCAGCCGTCGAACAGGACGATCGGCGACAGGTCGAGCCGGGTCTGGGGGTTGTTGGCGAACCAG
Organism: Devosia equisanguinis; assembly: GCA_945888565.1. Taxonomy (GTDB): domain Bacteria; phylum Pseudomonadota; class Alphaproteobacteria; order Rhizobiales; family Devosiaceae; genus Devosia_A; species Devosia_A equisanguinis_A. The sequence continues at coordinate 4,685 of CAMDAL010000032.1, forward strand.
GTTTCGAGCCGGGCGCGGCGCTCGGTCCACGGCAGCGCCCGGATGTCCTCGCTGCCGTCGAACAGCATGTCGTAGACGCGGATGAAGCCGGGATAGGCGGTGAGGTGCTTGCCCAGCGCCGTCTTGCGGTTGAGCCGCTGCTGCAGGTCGTTGAAGGGAGCGGGGTCGAACTCCTGGCCGACCAGCAGTTCGCCATCGAGCACCGCATCGCCGAACACTGCCCCGGTGACGTCGGGGAAGGCGTCGGCGATGTCGTCGCCGGTGCGGCTGAACAGCGAGACCTTGCCGCGCGCCGCGATCAGCTGGACACGGATGCCGTCCCACTTCCATTCGGCGACAAAGTCCTTTGGATCGAGCTTCTCGAGGTCCTTCTCCTCGTCGATGGGGTTCGACAGCATCAGCGGGTGGAAGCGCGAGGCGTGGTCGATGTCGGGGCGTTCGGTCTTGCCGTCGAGCCAGTCGAACAGTTCGGTATAGGGCACGGTGAGGCCGTTCCAGACTTCCTCGATCTCCTGCACCGGCTTGCCGCTCATCTCCGCCAGCGCAGTCTTGGCGAGCCGGGCAGAGACGCCGATGCGCAGCGCGCCGGTGGCGAATTTCACCAGCGCCCAGCGTTCGTTGATGGTGGCGCGGGTGAGCAGCGAGCCGATCAGGCGCGGCAGATCGGCCTTGCTGGTCATGTTGAAGAGTTCGACCAGATTACTGAGCGACGGCAGCGGCTCCGTGCAACCATCATCTTCAGACGAAGAGTGATGCGGCCAGATCAACGCTATGGTCTCGCCGAGATCGCCGACATAGTCGTAGCTCAGCGCGAAAAGGTGCGGATCGACCTCGGCCAGCACGATGTCGCGCAGCCCCGCCGGCTTGACGTTCTTGAAGGTTAGCGCCCCGGTGAGGATGGCGAGCCCGAGGCCGCGGTCCGGATCGGGGGTCGAGCGGAAATACTCCACCATCGCCTCGAGCTTGCGGTTGCGTGAGGGGGTGAGGACGAGGGTTTCCATCAGCGCGGCAAAGGCTCTCATTCCACCTCCTCCTCGCCATCCTCGTAGGCCTCGATCCGCAACGGCTCCGCTTCGAGCCCCTGCTGCTGGCAATGATAGACCAGCGCATCCTCGCGACCATGCGTCACCCAGACCTTGCTGGCCCGGGTGTCGGTGATGGTCTGGCGCAGCTCGTTCCAGTCGGCATGGTCGGAGATGATAAGCGGCAGCTCGACCCCGCCCTGCTTGGCCCGCTGCTTGACGCTCATCCAGCCCGATGCCACCGCCAGCACCGGATCGGGGAGCCGGCGGCTCCAGCGATCCTTGATGGCGGAGGGCGGGGCGATGATGACCTGGCCCTTGAGGTCGTCCTTGCTCACCTCGAGCGAGGGGCGAAGATCGCCCAGCGGAATGCCGCGCTCGATATACAGTTCGCAGAGCCGAATCATGGCGCCGTGCAGGTAGATCGGGGCGTCCCAGCCGGCGTCGCGCAGCAGCGCGATCACCCGCTGCGCCTTGCCGAGCGCATAGCTGCCGATGACGTGCGAGCGCTCGGGGAAGGTCTCGACGGAGCGCAGCAACCGGCCGATCTCGTCGAGTGGTTTGGGGTGCTGGAACACCGGCAGGCCGAAGGTTGCCTCGGTGACCAGCAGGTCGCATTCGGCCAGCTCGAACGTCTGCGCGGTGCCGTCGGGCAGCCGCTTGTAGTCGCCGGTGAGGACGATGCGCTGGCCGCGATGCTCCATCACCACCTGTGCCGAGCCGAGGATGTGGCCGGCGGGAACCAGCGTGATGGTGACGTCGTCGACGACGAGCGGCGTGTTGAATTCGAGCGCCTGAAACTGCCCGGCGCAATCCTCGCCGTAGCGCACCTTCATGATGGCGATGGTATCGGGCGTCGCCAGCACCGCGCCATGGCCGGAGCGGGCGTGGTCGGCGTGGCCATGCGTGATGATGGCCCGGGCCCGCGGTTGCGGCGGGTCGATATAGGCGTCGATCGGGATGACGCGGAGGTCACGATCAAGGAACGGGGCGGCCATGGCACTCGGGATACTGTCAGTCGGTAAAGCTGAACGCACGAAAAGGCAGTTCGGCACACTAGTAGCGGCAAGTTCAACGGACTAGGGTCTGTCGCCGAACCAAATTCATACCGGAGCCGATAATGCAGAGCCTGCTTTCCCTCGCCGCCGCACACCCGTCCCGTACCTACGCCGCGGGCGAAATCATCATCGGACAGGGCTTCGAGGGTGGCAATCTGTACATTCTCGAAAGCGGGCAGCTGGCGGTGGAACGCGACGGCGTGCGAATCGCCACGGTCGCCATGCCCGGCGCATTGATCGGCGAGATGTCGGTGGTGCTGGGCACGATGAACACGGCAACCGTGCAGGCCGAAAAGCCGAGCACGATGCGGGTCATCCGCGACGCTCAGAAATACCTGAAGACCGACCCGGAGCTGACCTTTCGCATCGCCTGGCTGATGGCCAACCGGCTCGACGCGACCTCCGCCTACCTGGTGCAACTCACCAAGGACCATGCCGGCAAGCCGGAAGGCGGGCTGCTCGGCCGCATCCTGTCGACGTTGAACTCCAACGACGAGAAGCGCTACACGCCGGTGCACCGCGGCGACATGTTCGGCAGCTGAGCCGCGCTACCCCGCGTACTGCTCCAGCCAGGCCGTGAGGGTTCGCGCGTCCATCGCCCCAGCCTTCTGTGCCACGATCTTGCCGTGGCGGAAGACGATCAGATTGGGGATGCCACGGATGTCGTAGCGGGCCGCGACCTGCGGATTGGCCTCGGTGTCGAGCTTGAGGAACCGCATCCGCGGCTCCAGCGTGCGCGCCGCCGCCTCGAACGACGGCGCCATCATGTGGCACGGCCCGCACCAGTCGGCCCAGAAATCCACCACCACCGGCACGTCCGACCGGCTGATCTGCCGCTCGAACGTGGCCGCGTCGACATTGGCCGGCTGACCGTCAAACAGCGGCTCGTGGCACTTGCCGCATTTTCCGTCGGCCAGCGACTTGTCGCCGGCCACCCGGTTGGTGCTCCCGCAATGCGGGCAAACGATCATGCGCGGATCGGACATCACAGCACCTTGGTGACCTTGAGGAAGTTGCCGCGCTCATCGTTGGCTGCCTTGATCGCGCCTTCAGACCCCAGCACCACGACCTGGCCATGCTGCGCCACCTTGTTGAGGGCTTCGGCCAAGGCCTTGAAGTCCTGGTTGGAGGCGCCGAGGATTTCCTCGCGGCGGCGCTGCCGGTCCTCGTCGGTATCGCCCGACAACTCCCAGATCAGCGAGGTGAAGCCCTTCGCGTCCGGCAGGCGGTAGGTATCGACAGAGCCGATGACGCCGATCACCGAGCGCACCAGATCCTGCTCGCCGACGCCGGCCTCGAGGAACTTCGCCGCGCCATCATAGACGTCGAGCGTCTCTGTGAGGTTCGGGTCACGATACGAGGTGAAGGCAAACGTGCCGGCGAACGGATCGAAGCCCGACGAGCCGCCATAGGCACCGCCCTGCACCCGCACCTTGTCCCACATGTAGGTGGTGTTGAGGTGCTTGATGGCCACGGCGGTCGCACCGCTCGGCACGAAGCCCAGCGCCTTGAGGTTGGCGCCTTTGGCCACGTAGTTGACCTGGCCGGGGAAGGTGAGGCCTTCCGACAGCGGACCGGGTGCAAAGCCCCAGCCTTCGGTCGAAGCGCCCTGCCCTGTGGGCATCGCCTTGACGAAGCTGGCCAGTTCCGGCCGCAGCGCGGCGATGGCGAAGCTGTCGGCGGTGACGTTGGCGACCATGTTGCTGCGGCCGATGAGCAGCGAGCGGATCTCCTCGAGCGCCGCCTGCACCTTGGCCCAGTCGGCGTCGATCTCCTTCACCAGCTCCTTGAGGAAGAAGTAGTAGCTGACGCCGCCGAGCGTTTCGTTGAGCCAGTCGGCCTCGGCGAAGCCGGCCCGCACGCGCATCGAGACGATGCCGTTGCCGCTGCCCGCCAGCCCGCTCTCGAACCCGGCCTTGGATTCGAGCACCATCTGCTTGATGCGCTCGCGATTGTCGAAGCGCGCATCGCTGAGCACGTCGCCCATGATGCCGAGCAGGTCGTCGATATGCTCGGCGGTGGCCTTGCCGCGCATGAACAGCCACGCGGCCGTGCCGCCACCATCACGGCGGGTCGAGCTCCAGCGCGAGGCGCCGACGCCACCGGTGGTGCGGCCGATGCGCTGGGTACGGGAGACGAAGTCTTCCTTGCTGGTCCCCGTCTGCGTCAGCGCCCGGGTGAAGATCGGCAGGTAGGGCAGCAGGCGTCCGGGGATCGCCTTCAGGTCGAAGCCGAGGTCGAGATAGATGACGCCGTTGGTCGGCAGGTCGTGGGTGTAGAAGGCGATGCCCTCGAGGTCCTCCTTGGCGATCGGGATGGCCTTGTTGGCGCGCGGCAGGTCCTCGAGCGTCAGCGCCGGAATCTTCGACAGCGCCTCGGGCGTGTCGGTCGCTTCCTGCAGCGCCTTGAGGTGCTCGGTCTGCCTTGCCACCTCGGCGACGCCATCCGCATCGAGCGACGACCGCGCCGCATCGAGCCGGGCCCGCTCCTCGGCCGCTTCAGCCGCGGCCTTGGCGGGATCGGCGGTGAGCAGCACGGTGGTGCGGTGGCGGTTGTCGAGGATGTGGGTCTTGATCAGGCTCTCGAAGTATTTTTCGCCGCGCGCCAGCTTCTCCTTGATGCCGGTGAGCGGCGCCTCGAAGGTGAGCGGCACCAGCGGGTCGCCGCCATAGAGCCAGGTGCCCAGCGACCGGAACATCAGCGCGATGCCGCGCGGGAACGAGCCGGTGTTGTTCTCGCGCAGGGCGAAGTCGGCGGAGTTCATCGCCGCCTCGATGGTCAGCGGGTCGATGCCCTCGGCGCTGAGCTTTTCGAGCTCGGAGATGATCAGCGCCTCGACCTTGGGGCCGGCATCGTCCTCGATGCCCTTGAGGCCGAAGGTGAAATAGGGCTGCTGGATGCCATCGGCGAAACCCGAACCGGTGAGGCCCTCGCCCAGCCCGGAATCGATCATTGCCTTGCGCAGCGGCGCGGCCGGGGTGCCGACCAGCACGGATTCGAGCACGTTGAGACCCAGCATCAGCTCGGGGTCGGTGACCTCGTCGAGCATCCAGTTGACCGACACCATGGCGGTCTTCTTGCCGATCTCGGCTTCGCTCGCCGCGAACGTCTCGTGCAACTGGCGCGGCTCGCTCCAGCGCGGCTGGATGGCGATATCGGCCTTGGGGTCGATGCGATCGAACTGGCCGAAATACTCCTCGAGCATCTCGAGGCGCTTGGCCGGATCGTCATCGCCGTAGAACACCACGCGGGCGTTGGACGGGTGGTAGTACTTCGAATGGAAGTTCTTGAAATACGCGTAGGTCAGGTCGGGGATCGCCTTGGGGTCGCCGCCGGAGTTCACGCCATAGGTGGTGTCCGGGTAGAGCGACAGCTGGCTGAGCTTGCCGAGGATCGCCGAGGCCGACGAATAGGCGCCCTTCATCTCGTTGAACACCACGCCCTTGAACACCATCGGCCCCTGGGTGTTGTCGAGCTCATAGTGCCACCCTTCCTGCCGGAACGTGTCCTCGGAGATCAGCGGGAAGAACACCGCGTCGAGATAGACGTCGACGAGGTTGTAGAAGTCCTTGAGGTTCTGCGAGGCGACCGGATAGGCAGTCTTGTCCGAGAAAGTCATGGCGTTGAGGAAGGTGTGCAGCGACCCCTTCAGCAGCTCAACGAAGGGCTTCTTCACCGGGTACTTGCGCGAGCCGCAGAGCACCGAGTGCTCGAGAATGTGGGCAACGCCGGTCGAATCCTCGGGCGGGGTCTTCAGCGTCACGCCGAATACCTTGTTCTCGTCCTCGTTGATGAGGCTGAGCACCTCTGCGCCGGTCTGCTTGTGCCGATAGAGCCGGGCCAGCGAACTAATCTCCGCGATATGCTGCTCGCGCACGAGTTCGAAGGCGGGATGTTCGGACATATGGGGGTACTCGGGTGGTGGGACGGTGGGAGCTAACTTAGGGAGGCGCGGAGGGCGATGGAAGGGGGTTACGGGATTGTAAGGGCTGGCCGGATGGGGAGATGAGGTGGACAATACCCCTCACCCGTCTCGTCCTGCGGCCAATCTACCCCCTCCCCGACGGGGAGAGGAATAGAGCCGACGACGTCGGAGTGTTCTTCTCCCCGTCGGGGCGAAGGTGGCGCGCAGCGCCGGATGAGGGGAGCTAAATCTTCCCGCGCACCGCCGGCCGCACCTTGTCCTCGTACCAGCCCTTCAGTTCCTCGATCAGAGCCGGCTCCACCGGGTCGAGCCCGATCGCATCGACATTGCTCCGCAGCTGATCCGGCCGAGTCACCCCGGCGATGATGGTCGAGACCGCCGGCTGGTCGAGAATCCACCGGAGCGCTAACTGGCTGAGCGGCGCGGTCTTGGGCACCATCTGCTTGAGCTGGTCGGCGAGCATCACGCCGGTTTCGAACGGCAGGCCGGCGAAGGTTTCACCGACATTGAACTTCTCGCCGTTGGCGTTGAACATGCGGTGATCGGTGTCGGCGAACTTGTGGTCCTTCTTCCACTTGCCCGACAGCAGGCCAGAGGCCAGCGGCAGCCGCACGATGATGCCGACATTGCGCTTCTGCGCCGTCGGGAACACCTCGGTGATGTAATCCTGCCGGAACAGGTTGAAGATGATCTGCAGCGTGGTGCAGCCATCGGCCTTCATGGCGGTGAGCGCCTCGTCGACGCTTTCGACGCTGGCCCCCCAGTGCTGGATCATGCCCGCGTCGCGCATGTCATCCATGATGTTGAAGATTTCGCCGTCTTCGAGCACCTCGGGCGGGATGGTGTGGAGTTGTGCGAGATCGATCGTCTCGACCCCGAGCCGCTTGATCGAACCGGCGAGGCTGTCCTTCACCGCCGCCTTCTTGAAGCCGCTGCGGCCTGGGAAGATTTCGCTGTTGCGACCCAGCTTGCTCGCGACGAACACACCCTTCTTGTCCTTGAAGGCCCCGATGCGCCGCTCCGACTGGCCGCCGCCATAGACGTCGGCGGTGTCCCAGAAGTTCACGTCGAGCGAGCGGGCCGTCTTCAGGATTTCGGCTGCCGACTCGTCGTTCACCGGCCCGAAGCTCTCGCCCAGCTGCCAGGTGCCGAGCCCGATTTCCGAGACGTCGAATCCGGTCTTGCCCAGTTTGCGCGTGTTCATCGTGTCACTCCCTTGATTGGCCGAAGTGATAGCGGCATGACGGTAGAACAGGAAGTGGACGTTCGACCAAACCGACCGGGACGGAGGCTAGGCTACAGCTAGTGCCGTTCCTTGGTCGTGTGGAACACGAGCTTCGGGTAGTCGCGCTGGGCGCGGCCCAGCCACCACTGCGACTGGGCGAGATAGACCGGGTCGCCATACTTGTCCTCGGCCATTTCCAGCTTCACGGTGGAAATGAAGCGGGCGAGCTCGGCCTTGTCGTCGCTGGTGACCCAGCGGGCGAGCTCGAAGTTGATCACCTCGAACGAGATCGGTACGTTGTATTCGGAGTTGATGCGGGCCTGCAGCACTTCGAGCTGCAGCTGGCCGACCACGCCGACGATGTAGTCGGCGCCCACCATGCGGCGGAAAATCTGGGCCACGCCCTCTTCCGCCAGGTCGCTCAGCGCCTTGGCGAGCTGCTTGGTCTTCATCGGGTCGGCGAGGCGCACGCGGCGGATGATTTCCGGCGCGAAGTTGGGGATGCCCGTCACCTTGATGGTGGCGCCCTCGGTGAGCGTGTCGCCGACGCTGAGCGCCCCGTGGTTGGGGATGCCGACGATGTCGCCCGCCACGGCCTCTTCGGCCAGTTCGCGATCGTGGCCGAAAAAGAACATCGGGTTGGATACGGCCATGTCCTTGCCGGTGCGGACGTTTTTCAGCCGCATGCCGCGCTTGAAGGTGCCTGAGCTCAGCCGGACGAAGGCGATGCGGTCGCGATGGTTCTGGTCCATGTTGGCCTGCACCTTGAACACGAAGCCCGAGACTTTCGGGTCGTTCGGCTCGATCGGCTTGGGATCGGCCGGCTGGGGCCGTGGCTCGGGAGCCCAGGTGCCGAGCGCCACGAGCAATTCGGGCACGCTGATGGACTTCAGCGCCGAGCCGAAGATCACCGGGGTGAGATGGCCGGCGAGGTAGATCTCGTGGTCGAACTCGGGAAAACCAGCGCGCGCCAGCTCGAGGTTCTCGAGGCTGGCCATGATCACCGGGTCCATGGCGAACTCGTTGTCGCGGCTGAGGTCCTCGACCTTGGCGAAGGTCTTCCACACTTCGCCGTTCGGGCGCTTCACCACCTTGCCGGTGAGATCGACGATGCCCTTGAAGTCGACGCCGCCGCCGAGCGGCCACACCACCGGGGAGACATCGAGCGCCAGGGTGGAGGAGATCTCGTCGAGGATTTCGACCGGGTCCTTGCCCTCGCGATCGACCTTGTTGGCGAAGGTGATGATCGGGATGTCGCGCAGGCGGCACACCTCGAACAGCTTCAGCGTCTGCGCCTCGATGCCCTTGGCGACGTCGATCACCATGATGGCGGCGTCGACGGCCGTCAGCGTGCGGTAGGTGTCCTCGGAGAAGTCCGAGTGGCCGGGGGTATCGAGCAGGTTGAAGGTCAGGCCCAGGTGCTCGAAGGTCATCACCGAGGAGGTGATCGAGATGCCGCGCTGGCGCTCGATCTCCATCCAGTCCGAGCGGGTGGCACGCTGGTTGGCGCGGTGGCGCACCTGCCCAGCCTGCTGGATGGCGCCCGAGGTGGCGAGCAGCTTCTCGGTCAGCGTGGTCTTGCCGGCGTCCGGGTGCGAGATGATCGCGAAGGTCCGGCGCGTCTGGAAGGGCAAGAGCTTGGTGGCCGCGGCCGGGGTGTGGACGTTCATGGCAATCGCGTGAATGAGGGAAGCCGCTACATAGTCGTTTGCGGCGGCGATTGCAAAGCGCCCGCCCTCCTGCGCTGCGGCGGACAAAAAAGAAGGGCCGCCGTTTGGCGACCCTTCCCGATTTCGCGGTCTTCGAAGCTATCCTTGCCCACTCAAGGGCGAGGTGCCTACGCTTAGGCCAGAGGCTGCTCCGAGCTACCGGAGACTCCAGGACCCTTCGAAACCGACGATTTCTGATGAGACACTTGGACCACCTCCTTTGCGCTGTTGACGATTGCCAGAAGTTGGGCGCGTTTGCGCGGCTTGGCAAGGGGGTAGCGCGCGGCGGATGTGACAAAAGCGTGACGAGGTCCGGAATGGGGCACGGCCCGCCGGGGGGAACCCGACGGGCCGTGTGAGGCGCGCCACGCCGCTGGCGCGCTGAGCGTCTCGGCGATCAGAACTTGAAGTTCACGCCGGCGGTAACCGCATGGGTGCTGAGGTCGAGATCGCTGTCGCTGCCGCCCACGTTGTAGGTGGCCTGGCCGTAGTCCGAGTAGCGGTAGTTGAGGTCGAGCGAGATCTGCTCTGTTGCGGCAACTTCCACGCCCACGCCACCGGTCCAGCCGAAATGCGTCTGGGTGTTGTCGACGGGGCCGTCGCTGGCCGTTGCGCCAGCGATCGCCAGACCGCCGGTCAGGTAGGGCATGAAGGCGCCGGCGTCGTAGCCGACGCGGCCACGCAGCGAACTGGTCCAGTTGATGTCGAAGTCGACGCCGTCGGCATCGTTGTAGCCGCCGATGCCGGCCCAGGCGATGTCGCCTTCGGCGCCGAGCACGAGGCCCCCGCCGACGGAGAAGTTGGCACCGAGCTTGGCGCCAACGGTCCAGCCGCTGAGGTCGGTCTCGCTCGGCGGGGTCGGGGTGATGTTGCCATCCTGGTCGGCCAGCGTGCCCCAGCCGTAGCCGACGAAGCCGCCGACGTAGGCGCCGTCCCAGCCGCCGGTGCTGGTGTAGCCGCCGTAGCTGGGGGCGGGCTGGTTGATGAGCAGGTCAGCCGCCGAGGCCGCCGAAGCGGACACGAAGGTGGCGGCGCCCGCGAGGATAAGAAGGGAAATGCGGTTCATGAGTGCCTCCAAGGAACTAGGGTTACAAAAGCCTTGTGAGGGGATGAATCCGCCGAAAATGCGAATAAATCCTTTACGCCGCAGTTACCTTTCCGGGGTGTGAACGCCCGTTCCATGCTGCACCATCGCAAAACTCCCGGCCGGCCGCGGGTTCCAGCGGTTTACGATTGGGTAACCAGTCGGGACGATGGGAAATCCGTGATCGGCGGCAGACGAAAACAGAACCCCGCCACGGCTTTCGCCCGGCGGGGTTCGGAAGATTCAAGGCCGAAGCTGACAGCTTAGAAGCTGAAGTTCAGGCCGACGGTCAGGGCATTCGAGGTCAGGCTGACATCAGTATCGCCACCGAGGTCATAGGTCTTGGTGCCGAAATCCGAGTAGCGGTACTGCAGGTCGAGCGAGACGTTGTCGGCAACGGCGATCGCGACGCCAGCGCCGGCCGTCCAGCCGATGTGGGTCTGGGTATCTTCGTCACCGTCGTCGACGGTGGCGTTCGCGAACGCCAGACCGGCAGTCACGTACGGCAGGAAGGCGCCGCCGTCGAAGCCGAGACGGCCGCGGATGCTGCCCTGCCAGTTGATCGTCGCACTATCGAGACCGAAATCCGTGTCTGCAGTCTGGTTCGACCAGGCGATGTCGCCGACGAGACCGGCAACGATGGCCTCGGATATGGTGAAGTCGGCGCCGGCGTTCACGCCAAGCATCCAGCCGGTGGTATCGAACTCGGTGCCCGGAGGCGAGAACTCGCCGTCTTCGTCGGTCAGCGTGCCCCAACCGTAGCCGCCGAACACACCGACATAGGCGCCATCCCAATCACCCGACACATTGATCATGCCCGGCGAGACCGGCGCGTAGTCGACGATGAGGTCAGCGGCCTGGGTGGCCGAGGCGAAACCGACGAAGGCGACGCCGGCCAGAAGAGTGATAGCAATACGGTTCATGGATTTCCTCCTGAAGAGCTGAAGCCAACCTAAACCCATGGCAGGTTGCGGTCTACTTAATGACGCCAGATTCTGCCCCGATTGCTGCCACTCCTGCGGCAAGTGTTGCAGGCCTGCATCGACTAATGTGGCAGACGGGCTGAAATTGGCAGCAAATTCCCGAATCTCACGGGTGTGTGATTTTCGAAGGTTTGCTGCAGCAACAAATTGATAACCACAACTGTGACGCCCGCCACATTGTTGACCAATTGTCCGCTGCCCCGGAGTCTGCTTCCTGAGGGATGCGGACACTACGTAGGCCGATCCGGACTCGCCTGCAACCGTCAACCCTTGGCCCCGCTGCGCTGCATCGTTTCGATGGAGCGCCGTGCGAAGCGGGTCCAGTCTGACGGCAGGTCGTGCTCGACGATCATCAGTTGCGATCCGAGCCGGCCAAGCCGCCATCCAGCACGAAATTGTAGCCGGCCTGACCACCAACCAGCCACCCCTCGATATCGAAATCGCTGAAGCCGGTATTGCCGTCCGAGACGACACCCACGCCGTAGCCACCGTTGACGCCGATCCGCTCCCTCGCCGATCGCGGTAGCCATGCCATCGTCAGATGGCGGTCGCCCGCACGCGGGCCCGTCCGATCCAACCCGTTGAGAAGGATGGTGGGTGCGACAGGGATTGAACCTGTGACCCCCGCCGTGTGAAGGCGATGCTCTCCCGCTGAGCTACGCACCCATCCGTGGGCCTTCCGGCCCGTCAACTCACCTGCGGATTTCGCCGGTGACGCAAGGACTTGCGGGGTCCTGAGGCGGAGATGGTGGGTGTAACAGGGATTGAACCTGTGACCCCTACCATGTCAAGGTAGTGCTCTCCCGCTGAGCTATACACCCATCTACGCCATCGACGCTGGCCGAAGCCCCCGTCGCGTGGAGGCGGATACACCATAAAACCGCGGCAAGGGTCAAGCGGGAAAACCCCACTTCACCGAAAACCTGGGGTCAGGCCGCCAGCAGCCGCTCGACTTCGTGCACCAGGTCCTTGAGATGGAAGGGCTTCGACAGCACCGACGCATCCTTGGGGGCATCCGAATCGGGGTTGAGCGCCACGGCGGCAAAGCCGGTGATGAACATCACCTTGAGGTCCGGATCGAGTTCGGTGGCGCGCCGCGCCAGCTCGATGCCGTCCATCTCGGGCATCACGATGTCGCTGAGCAGCAGCGAAAAGGGCTCCTCGCGCAGCCGCTCGTAGGCTGACCTGCCATTGTCGAACGACACCACCTCGTATCCGGCGGTCTTGAGCGCCCGCGTCAGGAACTGGCGCATATCGTTATCGTCTTCGGCAAGCAGTATGCGCTTCATGGCACCCATCTTCGGATTCTTCCGCGTCCGACTCTAATAGCTCATGTTTAAGAGCCTGTCGCCCAATAGGCGCGGCTTGAAGGTCGCCGCGCTTCCGAGCGCCATGACGGCGTAGAGAACCGGATTGAGGGCTCATTGAGGTCGGTTTTCCGCCGTTTTGGCCATCTTACCCGGCGTTTTCGGTTCGGCGGACGGACTCCCCGTGCAGTTTTCGAAGGTTGTGAACGGCGGCCTGGAGCTGCCACTCCCCGCGGCACCGCTCAAGCCCGCGCATGCTGAAGCGACCGGCATCCTGGCGGTCCTTCATCTGCCCGAACACCGGTTCGACGCTGGCTCCCCGTTTACGGTAGAGGGCGCGGGTAATTACCCACCCCTTCGGCAGGCCGCGTTTTGACCGTTCTGGGCGCGTTCAGGCGAGGGTAGCGAGGA
>CAMDAL010000033.1 GCA_945888565.1 Devosia equisanguinis
CGCTCCGCAGGATCGACAACCAGAAAATTGCGACTCATTTGGCTACTACTTGGAACAGAAACAAGATGAGTGACGTTTGTATCAGCAGTCCCGATTCAGTCAACCAACTGCTGTTGATCCCGCGCGCCGGGCCGGGGTAACCGATAGCGGCCCGGCAAGTTTCCTCTGCTAACCCCGTCCACGTCCGCAGACGAACTTTCGATGCTACCCGATGCAGTCCATTCCGCCACCCCGACGCCCGTGCCGTTCATCGAGCTCAACGATCACCACAAAATGCCGGCCCGCGGTCTTTGTGTCCGGCAGATCGACGAGGACCAGTACTGAGCCGGAAAGCCGGGCCGGCCGGCTGCTGCTTGCGATCGGCCCCCAGCATCCGGACCAGCGAGTCGGTCTTGAATACGACGTGCTCCGCCAGCGACCCGGTCACGTGTGCAGCAATCAGCGGGATGAGCACGAACCGTCCCATGCCACTCACCGGGGCCATCGCCTGGTTCACGGGCTTCGAGTTCAGCGCCGTGGTGCACGAGTTGCCGACGAGGAAACCATAGAGCGCGACATGCGCCGCATGGCCGATGAAGTTGATTGGCGGTGGGTTGGCCCGATGCATTTCCGGCGCCACCGCGCCTGCCCGACTCCCAGGGCGCAGGATGGCGACCAATCCTCCGCCCTGCGGGTCACGCATCTCATAGAACCAGCGGACCCGATCGGGCGCGGAGCGAGGCTGAGCTCGTCGCCGGGCGCCACCCTGATGTCGCTTTCGAGCACGGCTCGGAACAGGGCGCCCTCGACGTCGGTGGTGACGAGGGTGTGCGCGCCGAGCGGCTCAATGACCCGCGCGGTGGCCTTTAGACGACCGGGAGCCAGGGTCAGGTCCTCGGGCCGGATGGCGAATTCGAGCTCGGCCCCGCCATTGGAAGGGCCCTCCAGCGCAATGCCGGCGACATGATAGCGACCATCGCCACCCCACTTGGCGGGCAGGAAATTCATCGGCGGGTTGCCGATGAAGCTGCCGACGAAACGGGCGGCCGGATTGCGATAGACCTCGACGGGTGAGGCCGCCTGCACGATGTGGCCGCCATTCATCACCGAGATGCGGTCGGCGAGCGACATGGCTTCCACCTGGTCGTGGGTGACGTAGATGGTGGTGGACGACCACTGCCCCCGCCGAACATGAACCAGGTAAGCGCTGACAGTTCCTCAGCGTGATGGGCACCGGCTTCGTTCCGACCCACCTCGTCGATATCACCGCGCATTTCGACGCCAAGTGTGCCGCTATTCGCGCCCACGGCTCTCAGGATCCTGAGCGTTTCGTCGCCATGGCCGAACGTCTCAACGGCTTCCGTTCATCCCAGGCCAATGCGCCCAATGGTTACGCGGAGGCCTGGCGCTTCGAGCCCAGCTACCCCTTCGCCGATATCCGCGGCTTACTGCCCCCGGCCCCACCCGTGCGCCCAATCGCGGATCGCCGTAAAAGCTAGAGGGCATCGTCGAGCGGTTTATTCGGCAGGTTCGGCTCCCGCTTCAGCCCCAAAATGTGACTTGACCAGACTGTCCCTGCAAAGCGACATGCGGGGAGTTCCCTTGGGGTCACGGACGCGATCGAGGCTGATGCAATCTTCCGAGAATTCGCTTCTGCTGATTGGCGCAGGCCTCGCGTCCGCCCTGATCGCCCAGCGCGTTGTGGCGACGGGTCGGGCAGTCAACGTGACCATGGTCGAGGGGTCGGCCACGCCGTTCGGCGAGCATACATGGTCGTTTCATCTCAACGACGTCAGGGCCGATGACCTCAAGTGGCTGGAGCCACTGATCGCGCATCAATGGGCGGGGCAGGAGGTGCGCTTCCAGAAATACGCGCGCCGGCTCGCGTCGGGCTATGCGAGCCTCACCAGCCAGTCCGTTCTCGATCACATCCGCTCGATCCCGTCGGTGCGGATTGTCTCCGGCGCCAGGGTGGCCGCTATCGACCCGGCAGGCGCAACGCTCGAGGACGGGACGCGCCTCGAGGCGCATTGCGTCATCGATGCGCGGGGTTTTGCACCCCATCCCTCGATGGTACTGGGGCACCAGAAATTCGTCGGGCTGGAGATCGAAACCGAGATGCCGCATGGCATCAAGGACCCGGTCATTATGGATGCCTCGGTCGACCAGCTCGACGGCTACCGCTTCGTCTACCTGCTGCCGTTTTCACCGACCCGCATCCTCGTTGAGGATACGCGCTATTCCGACGGTGACGCACTCGACCTGCAGGCGCTGGCCGCCGACATCAGCGCCTATGCGCGTGCGCAGGGCTGGTCGATCAAGCGCGTGGTGCGCGAGGAGCATGGCGTGCTGCCGATCTGCCTTGCCTATGACGCGGATGGGTACTGGGCCGGGCAGCGGCCGGACATTCCGCTGGCCGGCATGCGTGCCGGCCTGTTCCACCCGACGACGGGCTACAGCCTGCCCGAGGCGGTGCGGCTGGCGAACCTGGTTGCCGACCACTGGCAGCAGGGAACAGCGGAACTGGCCTCGGTCGTCAAGGCGCACGCCCTGAAACGGGCGCGGCAGCAGGGGTTCTACCGGCTGCTCAACCGCATGCTTTTTCGCGCCGCCGAACCATCCCGGCGACATCTTGTCTTGCAGCGCTTCTACCGGTTGCCTCAACCCCTGATAGAGCGCTTCTATGCTGGCCGCACCACCGCATGGGACATCTGCCGAATCCTTTTCGGTAAGCCGCCCGTGCCGGTTCACCGTGCCCTTGCCTGCCTGACGGAACAATCCTTGCTGAACGAGAAAGAACCGCGATGAACCAGAGAACGGCGGCGGTCATCGGTGCCGGATTCGGCGGCCTCGCCCTGGCGATCCGCCTGCAAAGCGCCGGTATCGCCACGACCGTGTTCGAGAAGCGCGACAAGCCCGGTGGGCGGGCCTATGTCTACGAGCAGGACGGCTTCAAGTTCGATGGCGGCCCGACCGTCATCACCGACCCAGACTGCCTCGACCAGCTCTGGGCCCTCAGCGGCCGGCGCCGCGAGGACTATGTCGAGTTTCTCCCGGTCGCGCCGTTCTACCAGCTCTGCTGGGAGGATGGGCACCGGTTCGACTATGCCAATGACCAGGCCGAGATCGACGCGCAGATCCGCGCCATCTCGCCCGAGGATGTCGAAGGCTACCGGAAGTTCCTCGCTTACTCCGAGGACCTCTTCCACGAGGGCTACGAGAAGCTCGGGACGGTGCCGTTCCTCAACTTCTGGTCGATGATCAAGGCGGCGCCGCAGTTGATGCGCCTCGAGAGCCATCGCAGCGTCTATTCCAAGGTCTCGCAGTTCATCAAGCACGATCACCTGCGGCAGGCGTTCAGTTTCCATTCGCTGCTGGTGGGTGGCAATCCGTTCGAGACGTCCTCGATCTACGCG
Source organism: Devosia equisanguinis (assembly GCA_945888565.1). GTDB lineage: Bacteria > Pseudomonadota > Alphaproteobacteria > Rhizobiales > Devosiaceae > Devosia_A > Devosia_A equisanguinis_A. The sequence continues at coordinate 3,396 of CAMDAL010000033.1, forward strand.
CTGATCCACGCGCTGGAGCGCCGGGGCGGCGTATGGTTCGCCAAAGGCGGCACGGGCGCGCTGATCCGGGCCATGGTGAAGCTGCTCGAAGACCTCGGCGGCAAGGTACATCTGAGCGCCGAGATCGACCGGATCGACACCGAGGGTGATCGAGCGACGGCCATCGTCCTGCGCGATGGCTCGCGCCACCCCTTCGACCAGGTCGCGTCGAACGCCGACGTGGTTCACACCTACAAGCACATGCTGCGCGACACGCAACGCGGCGAAAGCAATGGCAAGTCATTGGAAAAGCGGCGCTTTTCGATGTCGCTGTTTGTCATCTATTTCGGGCTCAAGCGGCAGCATCCGGTGTTGCGGCACCACATGGTGCTGTTCGGGCCGCGCTATCGCGAGCTCATCCGCGACATCTTCAAGGCCGACGGACTGGCAGACGATTTCTCGCTGTACCTGCACACGCCGTCGGTCACTGATGACAGCCTCGCCCCGCCCGGACAAAGCGCCCACTACGTGCTGTCGCCGGTTCCGCACCTTGGGACCGCCGATATCGACTGGGCGGTGGAAGGGCCGAAGTACCGCGACCGCATCCTCAAGTACCTCAACGACCGGTACATCCCGGGGCTGCTCGATGACCTCGTCAGCGTCCACCACATCACGCCATTCGAGTTCCGCGACGATCTCAACTCTCACCTTGGGTCGGCATTCTCGATCGAGCCGATCCTGACGCAGAGCGCGTGGTTCAGGCCGCACAACCGCGATGACGTCATCCCCAACCTCTACATCGTGGGTGCAGGAACGCACCCCGGTGCCGGTATTCCCGGCGTTGTCGGTTCAGCCAAGGCGACGGCCGGGCTGATGATCGAGGATGCGCGGCAATGACGGACAGCGTCGTCGCCCTGTCGGAGCAGTCGATCAAGCAGGGCTCGAAGAGCTTTGCCGCCGCGGCGCGGCTGTTCGACCGCGACACGCGCGACGACTGCGTCATGCTCTATGCCTGGTGCCGCCACTGCGACGATGTGATCGACGGCCAGACCCTCGGCCACGACCAGCAGGCCGACTTCCGCGACGGCCAGCTTGAGCGGCTGTACGGACTGCGCAAGCAGACGGACGAGGCCCTGCGGAACGGTCGATCCGCCGATCCGATCTTTGTCGCGCTGAGCCGGGTGGCCCAGCGGCGATCCATCCCCGCCCTGCATCCGCAGCAGTTGCTGCGCGGCTTTCAGATGGATGTGGAAGGGCGGACCTACGAGACCGTCGAGGACACGCTCGACTACGGCTACCACGTCGCCGGGGTGGTTGGCGTGATGATGGCCATGATCATGGGCGCGCGCGAGCCTGAAGTGCTCGATCGCGCCTCGGACCTCGGTATCGCCTTCCAGCTCACCAACATTGCCCGCGATGTCATCGACGATGCCCGCAGCGGCCGCGTCTACCTGCCGGCCGAATTGCTGCACGAGCAGGGACTCTACGCGGTCGATGCGGACGATACGGCCCAATGGCCGCGTCTGCACGCCGCCGCGGTGCGGCTGCTCGATATAGCCGAGCCCTACTACACCTCGGCGCTGGCCGGCATGTCGGTGCTGCCGCCGCGGTCGGCCTGGGCCATCGGCGCGGCGCGCCGCGTCTACCGGGCCATCGGCGAAAAGCTCCGGCGGGGCGGGCCTTCGGCGTGGGAGGAGCGCGTGTCCACCAGCAAGGCCGAGAAAGTTGCGCTTCTGCTGGCGGGTCTCGGTGACGTCGCAGCGTCGAGGGTCGCGCCTAGGTCGGCGCTGCGAACCGGTCTCTACCAGAGGCCGGTCTGAGCATCAGTGACCGGCGGCCATGCCGCCGTCGTCTCCTCGGCTGGCCTTTTCGTAGGGCCGCTTGCTCCGGTCCAGTTCCTTCACCAGTTCATCGACCGGCGGGGCATAGATGAAGCCGAAGCTGACGCAGCCATCCTTTCCATCCACCGCATGATGCAGCCGATGGGCTTGGTAGAGCCGCTTCAGATAGCCCTTGCGGGGGATGTACCTGAACGGCCAGCGCTGGTGCACCAGCCCGTCATGGGCGACGAAATACAGCACGCCATAGACCGTGATGCCGACGGCTACCCACCAGAGCGGCTGCCACACGAAGCTGCCGACAAAGAACAGGCCGATCGCGAACACCCCGAAAATGACGGTGTAGAGATCGTTCTTCTCGAAGCCGGGATCATGCGGCTCATGGTGCGACTTGTGCCAGCCCCACCCCATCTCGCCATGCATGATGTACTTGTGCACCCACCAGGCGAAGACCTCCATGAAGGCCACGGTCCCGATCACGATCACAGCCGGCACGACAAAGGCCAGAACGTCCATTCAGCTATTCCTCTGGCGACAGTCGGTCGTCATGCTCGCAGGCTATCCCTGAACTCGGGCAGTTTCCACCACGGGACCCAGGGACGCTCGTGATGCTCATGGTGATAGCCGAAGTGGAAGCAGGTGATCAGCGACAGGAGCCACGGAAAGTCATTGCTGCGTGAGCGGTGCTGGTCTGAAAACGGCGTCTCGTCCTGCCGGTGCGGCAGATAGGTGCCGAAGTAGAACAGCTGCAGCGACGAGAGGATGGCCGGCAGGGCCCAGAACAGCAGGATGTAGGGGAAGCGCGGCCCGAGGATGAACAGATAGACCACCACCACGGCGGTCAGCACGCCCAGTTCCCGCAGGCCGAAATAGGTGCGGAAGAACTTGAGATACCACGGCCAGAACTTGTCTGGGTGGTTGGCATCGAAGTCGGGATCGCGGTCGGTGCCGGCGTAGCGGTGGTGCTCGTGGTGGGCCTTGTAGAGTTGATCGTAGGAGAAGCCGGCATAAAGGCCGACACAGATCCGTCCGATCAGGGCGTTGAGGCCGGCATTGGACGGGACCAGTGCTCCGTGCATGCTGTCATGCGCCACGATGAACAGCCCAACCGAGAGCCAGGTCTGGAGCGCGACAAGCACCGGCGCCAGCAGCCAGAGGCCCGGCTGGCTCCAGTCGACAAAGAAGATCGCGACGATATGGACCGTGAGCCAGGCGGCGAGGATCAGCGCTGCCAGGATCAATCCGACGGCCACGTCCCGGTGGCTCAGGTTGACGGCCGCCCTTGGGTTTGCAACTGCCATTTTCGCACTCCTTTAGAGGCGTAGCCGCCAGCGAGAGACCAGAACCGCCACCAGGACACCAAGAACGCCAAGCCCCGCGAGCGGCAGGAAGGAGGCGGTCAGGTTGGTCAGCGTTTCGTCGCGCCACAACACTCCCTGGTAAGCCTCGATGGCCCACGCGTTAGGAGTATACCAGCCGATATCCTGCAACCAAGGCGGCATCATGAAGCGGGGTACCATCGACCCGCCAATTGCCGAGAAGACCAGAACGGCAAAGGTCGATACCGTCTGGGCCTGCTGCTTGGTCCGGCAGGCCGAGGCCACCGCCAGCCCAAGCCCGGCAGCGGCCGACGCCGAGAGCACGGTGATGAGCAGCCAGACAGGCAGGACGCCCACCACATCGACCTGATAGGCGAAGGCGGCGACGACGAAGATCAGAGCGACCTGCAAGGTGCCCTGCAGGGTCAGAAACAGGAACTTGCCGATTACCACCACGTCGGTGCCTGCCGGCCCGACGGCAAGCCGGTCGACGATGCCCGAATTGCGCTCCTCGATCAGCGTCGCCGCGCCCTGCATCGCCGAGAACAGCAGGAAGAGGATCGCGACGGCTCCGGCGTAATAGGTCACTGTCGCCCCGGACCCGCTGCGTCCCTGCAGCGTTTCGGATGCCACCACCGCTCCGGCACTTGTTTCGGCCTGAGGCTCGGCTGCCATCTGCTCGATGGCGGCTGCCAGTTGTGCCGACTGTTGCGGGGTAAAGCCGCCGACCAGCGTTTCGATGGACGGCGCCATCCGCGCCACCCCGATATCGGCGAGACTGCCCGAGAGGACACGCTGCACCTGTCCCGAGACGATGGCGCCGCCCATGAGCTTGCCCGGGTCGATGATAACCAGCACCGGCGATACATCGCCCGTGAGCGCCAGATCACCTCGCAGCACCAGACCGACATCTGCCTCGCCTTCCGCCACCGTCTTTCGGACGGCCTCTTCCGACGCCAGGCTGTCGGTTAGGACGCGCAGCGATGGCTCATTGCGGATGGCGGTTTCGAACCGGGATGCGGTGTCGCTCGTAATCTCGCTGCCATAGGCGACCTGCAGCCTCAGCTCGTCGCCGCTGGTGCCCGAAAATATCGCGGCGAAGATCACGAAGATGGTCGGCGGCAGCAGGAACGCCATGGCCAATGCGCCGCGGTCGCGGATAAGGCTGAGCGCCATTACCTTGAGCATGGCGAGGATCATGACGTCGGCTCGGGCGCGGGTTTGCGGGTGAGTTGCAGGAACAGCGTGTCGAGCCCCGGCTTGCGGTGCCGGATCTCGCGTGCAGAAATTCCGAGCCGATCAAGCTGGGCGGACAGCGCCGTGGAAACCGCGTCACCCACGTCCCCGAAGATCGACCAGGTCATTTCGCCATTGCTGGTGCTGAATCCCGCCTTGAGGAGCGCGCTCCGCTGCAAGGCGGTCAGTGACCGGCGCAGCTCGATGATGACAACCGTGCCGCCGGCGAATTCGGCGTCGATCAGTGCCTGCGGCGGACCAGCCGGACCGATTGTCCCATCGATCAGGAAGCCGACGCTCGAGCAGATCGTTTCGGCCTGGTCGAGGTCGTGGGTGGCGATCAGCACGGCCATGCCCGAATGCGTCAGGTCGCGGATGACCTCGTGCAGTTCGTTGCGGGCATCGACGTCGACACCGACGGTCGGCTCGTCGAGGATCAGCAGGGCAGGACGATGGAGAATGGCGGCGGCGATGTTGACCCGCCGCTTCCAGCCGCCCGAGAGGATGTCGAGCCGTTCGCCGTGGCGCTCCGACAGCCGCGTCACATCTTCCGCCCACTTCACTGCGTCCCGCGTCTCGGCGGCCGACATCCCGGACAGCCGGCCGAAAGCCTGCAGGTTTTCCCGCACCGTCAGGTGCGAGTAGAGCCCGATTTCCTGGGGCACCAGACCAATGCGGCGCAGCGTGGATTTCTTGCGGTTGGAGAGCCCCTCGATCGAGACGGTCCCCGACGTCGGTACGATCCGGCCGCAGATGGTCCGGATCAGCGTCGTCTTGCCGGCGCCATTGGGACCCAGCAAACCGTAGATCGCCCCCGCTTCGATCCGCAGGTCCAGCTGCTTAAGCACCTGGCGATGGCCATAGCTGACCGTGAGCTGCGCAATGTCGAGGACCGGATGGTCATCCACCTCGGGCAGCGCAATCGGCGGGGTCTGCTCCGGGGTCAAGCGGTGCTGCTCAGCTTGAAGTGTCGGGCTACCAGTGCACGGACGGGCGCGGGATCGATGCCGCTCAGCACCAGGCTGTTGTCGGCACGGGCCAGGTGTTCCATGCAGGCCTGCTTGGAGGCTTCGAGACCAAGCAGGTTGACGACGTTGCTCTTGCTTGCGTCCTTGCCAACGTCCTTGCCGGCATCCTGCGGCGTCGCGGTGCGGTCGATAATGTCGTCGGCCATCTGGAAGGCGAGGCCCAGTTCGCGGGCAAATTCCCGGACGTGGGCGAGATTGTCCGCGTCCAGACCTCGAAGTATGCCGCCCATTTCCGCCGCGGCGCAGAACAGCACACCGGTCTTGAGCCAGTTGAGGTGCTCTGCCGAAGCCCTGTCCCCGTCGACGTTGCCGAGGATGTCCAGTTCCTGTCCTGCGACCAGTCCGTGCCATCCGACGGCGTTTTCCAGGATCTCGATCAGTCGCAGCCGGGTTGCCGTGTCCGGTAGGTCGAGTGCTGCGAGGACGCCAAACGCCCGGTTGAGCAGCGCAATGGAGGCAAGAATTGCGGTCGCTTCGCCGTAGACGCGATGCGTGGTGGGCCGCTGCCGGCGCGTCGTGGCGTCATCCATGCAGGGCAAGTCGTCAAGCACGAGCGATGCGGTGTGCACCATCTCGACGGCAGCGCCGACCTGAATGGCGACGGGATCGATTCTGGACAAGCCCGCGGCGATGAGGTGAACGATTACCGGCCTCACCCGCTTGCTCGGGCCGAGCAGCGCGTAGCTGACTGCGCTGCGAAGCGACGTGGGAACCGCGGGGGGGAGATCGACAGCCGCCGTAAGGCTAGCGCCGATCGACGCGCGAAGTGCGTTGAGCTCGTCACCGCTGTTCACGTCTAGCGATGTCAGCCCCTGTGCGCCCATGCGGCTAAGTTGATCAAAAGTTGGACCGCCTGTCTATCCAAACTCGCTTCAAGCGGCCATTGTGATTGCAGGCGCATAATTGGGGGAGGGTGGCCGCTGGTGCTCACGGACCGAAAGAACCAGCACCTCGATGTCATTCTGGAGGGCAAGGGTGGCAGCCGATCCATAACGACCGGTTTTGAGCGTATTGCGTTCGTGCACTCGGCTCTCCCGGAGCTCGACCTGGACGCTATCGATCTGTCGACTGAGTTTTTTGGCAAACGGCTGCGCGCTCCACTGCTCATCAGTTCCATGACAGGCGGCCCGGCGCGCGCTGCCGAGATAAATCGAAACCTGGCTATCGCGAGCGCCGAACTGGGTATCGCGCTGGCGGTTGGCTCTCAACGAGTAGCGATCGAGGGGCCGGATGCCGGAGGCCTGGGCAAGGAGCTTCGGCGGCTGGCGCCCAATGTCCCGCTGTTGGGAAATTTCGGTGCCGCACAACTGAACAAGGGCTTCGGCATCGATCAAGCGCGCCGGGCCGTCGAGATGATCGAGGCGGATGCGCTGATTATTCACATCAATCCGCTGCAGGAGGCCGTACAACCCGAGGGCGACCGTGACTGGCGTGGCCTGCTCGGCAAGATCGGCGTGCTGGCGCGCCAGCTGGAAGTCCCCCTGGTGGTGAAGGAAGTTGGCGCCGGAATATCGGGAGAGCTGGCGCAGCGCCTGCTCGATGAAGGCGTATCGGCGATCGATGTTGCCGGAGCCGGCGGCACCAGTTGGGCCGCAGTGGAAGCCGGCCGCATCACCGATCCGTCGCGCGCTGCGATTGCACGAGCCTTCACCGACTGGGGGCGACCGACCGCAGAAGCTATCGCCGATGTGCGCGCCGCCTGTCCGACCGCCTTTGTCATCGGCTCAGGTGGCATACGGGATGGCATCGATTGTGCGAAGGCGATCCGGCTAGGGGCAAACATCGTCGGCCAGGCGGCAGGCGCGCTGGCGGCGGCCATCCAGTCGCCCGAAGCGGTGATCGCCCATTTCACTGTCATGATCGAGCAGTTGCGGATCTGCTGCTTCTGCACGGGGTCTGGTGACCTCGAGAGGCTGCGCCAGGCTCCTCTCATCGGCAGAGTGCTGCAGTGATTGCGGGGGCAGACGATCGCCGGGAAGCTTCCGCCACGGACTGGTCGGGCAGATCATCGTCTGAAATCGGGATCAAGCGGCGGCTGTTTTCTGCAACTACTTTTTCCCAGCGAGCCTCGATCGCCCGCCATCGACGGCGATAACCTGGCCAGTGATCCAGCCTGACTTGGGCGATAGCAGCAGCTCTGCCAGCCCGACAATGTCATCGACCTCGCCGAGTCTCTGCAGCGGATGCATCTGGGCAAGAGAGGTCGACATCTGTTCACTAGCGGTAAGGTGTTCAGAAAGCGGTGTTCGCGTCAGAGAGGGCGCGATGCAGTTGACGCGGATTTTCGGGGCGAGTTCGGCGGCGGCGGATCGGGTCAGCGCCTCGACCGCACCCTTGGCCATCGCAATCGATGCGTGTGAGGCAAAGCCAAGGCCCGCCGCGACCGAGGAAAAGAGCAGGATGGACGCCTGCTCCGATGCCTTGAGGGCTGGCAAAGCGGCGCGTATCGCCTGGGCGGCACCCAAGGCATTCAGGCGAAAATCCTGCATCATGTCTTCATCGCTGGTGCGACCAAGCGGTTTGAGCGCTATCGAGCCAACAGCATAGACCAGCCCCTGAAGTGGTGCCCCCGCGTCAGCAACCGCCCGCGCAAACACCTCAGGGTCAAGGATGTCCCCCACGGTGGCGCCGCTACCCAGTTCGCTAGCTAACGATTGAAGCCGTTCGGCATTTCGCCCAACGAGGTGCACGGTGTTTCCGCTTGCGACCAGGTTTCTGGCAATGGCACCACCAATAGCGCCGGTCGCCCCGTAGATCATGGTTGTCATCGGCAGCAGCTCCAGCGTTTTTGCCCCTCACCGTCTATACGTGAAAACCATCGGCGCAGTTTCGCCGCTGCGAACCGCTACGCGGTCTGTGGCGTCCGCCGATATCGCTGGCAACAGCAGAGTTGCCTGCATCGCTTGCGAGGCGTCCGGCTCCGAGCCGCATTGCCACCAAGGGCCAGTGCGCTCGGCCTTGCAGCCCCCGAAGTCGGAATAGCCAACCAGCGCTATGTCAGGAAGAAGCGGAATCGCATCGGGCCAGAGCGCGACGGTTTCCTCGACGTGGTGTTTGAGCTGGCGACTTCTGACGGCCATGACGAAACGCATAGCCTCGAGTTAACCTCGCAGGCCCGCGCACTCTCTGGATCGAACTCCAGCGACCAGAAGGACTGGTCCATCCTGCTCGGCGCGTCCCTGGCGACAACATCGTCGATCATGGTCTGAAACCGTGATCAAAGAGCGCGGCGGAGCTGCGGACCGATTGCTACCTCTACCGTCTTCTGCCGGTGAGCGTCGTCCACCGCCAACTGCAATGACCTGGCCGGTCATCCAGCCTGACTTTCGCGATACGAGCCGCTCTGCCAGCGAGATGATCTCTTCCACTTCGCCAAGTCGGTAGGGCAGGCATGGCTCACGCCATGCCCGCGGCACTGCTCGTCAACCGAACGCCGGCCTCACGCCATTCATCATCCCGATGATTTGCTGTTCGGTGAACCTCCTGTTTCCTCATTTGTCCCGCTTGTCGGGAGCGAAAAGGTCGTCAAGCGCCCCCTTCGGCACCTCGATCTCGATGTCTGCGTCCACACAACGACGGCCGTCGCCAACCATGCCCTGCGGGCAGACGCATTCGGTGCCTCTGCGGTTCGGCACGGCCGGCGGTCGGCACTGAAGCGTGTCCGGCTCTGGGTCTGGCTCTTCCTCAACGATCACTTCGAGGCACCGCTTGCCCTGTGCGATCGTGCCCTTGGGGCATATGCAAGCTGTGCCGGCCTTGTTGGCGACAGCCGGTGCGTTGCAGGAGATCGGATCCGGTTTGTCCGGTTCGCAACCCTTAGCGCCGGCGATGGTCTGGTTCGGACAGATACAGAAGGTCCCCTTGCTGTTGGCCTTGGCCGGCGCCGCGCACTGCAGATCGGGCACGCAGACGCCACGACTCAGCACGGTGCCGGGGTCGCAGCGGTCGCTTGCAGGCGGAGCAACGATCTGCTGCGGCGGGGCGGCCACGCTGAACGGCGCGCAGTTGCCCCACACGCCGCCCCAAGGCGACGTCGTCGGATTGACCTCGGCCATGGCCGCGTCGTAGTCGGCCGGCTGCGGTGTCTTGCCGTCGGCGACAAAGCAGTTGGTGTAGCCGCTCCCCACGGCAAGCGGGTTGGCCAGGGTGACCGTGAAGGTGATGGCTTGATTCACCGGCAACGAGATATTGGCCGAGCAGTAGGCAGGAGTGCTTGTGCCGCTCCAGTCCGAACTCCAGGCGCAGATCGGCGGCGTTGCGTCGTTGGCAATCGAGCCGATCGGCACCGTCACCGATCCTGCGCCGTTGCTGATGCCGTCGCCGAACAGCACCGGGCCGCTGAAATCCTTGCACTGCGCCCTGACGATGATGTTGAACGTGCAGGCGGGGCTGCCACCCGGCACGCAGACTTCCGGGAAGGCGGACTTCTTGGTCACCCACAGGTAGGAACTGCCGCAATCCACCGGCGGTGTCGGCGCTTGGTCGATAACGCAGACATTGCTCGAGGCCTCGTCGTGCTCATGCACCGGACCGGCAACCGGGCTGGCCATGTTGTTGGGCAGCGAGTTCACCGCGCTGTCGCTGGCGGTGACCTGGGAGAAGTTGGAGAAGCACCGCCATTGCGCCGTTGGCGCCGGGTTGGGCGAGACGGTTACCTGGAAGGTCAGCGTCGCCGTGGCGCCCGCCGCGAGGCTGGGGATCGTCCAACTGATCGTGCTGCCGGTCACCGTCGCCGGCTGGCTGAAGCCGGTGGGGGTGTTGAGTTCGGCAGGCAGCGCGTCCTCGACCGTCACGTTGGTGAGGGTCGCCGTCGAGGTGTTGGTCACCGAAAGGGTCACGGTCACCTGCGGATCGGCGGTGAGATCGTGGAAGTTGATGTAGCTCGGCGATATCTGCTTCTTGAGATAGAGGTCCGGGCACAACCCCTGCGCCAGCGTGGTCAGGTCGCCGTCGAGCCCGCCATAGCTGCTCTGCTGCGTGCTGGTGCCGAGCAGGGCGTTGAGATGGGTCGAGACGTTGCCGATGCCGATCCCGACGATTGGCGTACCGGTGGCATAGATGGCGTTGACCGCCCCGATCGCCTCGTTGGTCGCCAGCACCGAATCCGTGGTGTAGGTCACGGCGTTGCTGCCATCGAGATAGGCCGTGGGCGTGCCGTCGGTGATGAAGATGATGATGGTGTTGGGGTTCGGCAATAGCCCGAGCGCGGCGTTCATCGCCGCTTCCCAGTTGGTGCCGCCGCCGGCCGCAGGATTGTATCCGGCATTGACCGATCCATAGGTCGAACTCGCCATCGGGTGCGATACCGTGGCGGTGTCAGAGAATCGGATCACCGCCGCCTGCGAACCGTTGGTGTTGAAGACACTGGCGGCATTAGCCAGGGCGTTGGTCACATACCAGGTGGCATTGGCGTCAGCGATCGAGCGCGACTCGTCGACGACGAAGATCACGTTGACGCCGCAGGTGGCGGTCAGCGGCGGCGGATCGTCAACGTCATCGAACGGGTCATCGGGACCCTCCACGACAGCGCAGGCGTGGTTGTTCTGCGGTTCGGTATCCTCGTATCCCGAAGCCAGGCTGATGCCTACATCGGCACAGTTCTCGAACGGTCCCTCGCCCTTGGTGGACGCCGCAAGCACCACCTGGCTTGTGGCCCCGGTCGCCATCGTCCCGGTGCCGGTATACTGGCAGGTCAGCGTTGCCGGGCCGGAGAGCGGGAGCGGCGTGCAGGTCCAGTCCGTGCCGGTCGCCCCGCTGATTGTCATGCCGTCCGGCACCTGATCGGTGACGCTGATCGCCGCGGTGGCGTCGAAAGGCGCTCCGACATTGGTGACAACCAGAGTAAAATCGCCGGCGCCCTTGACCGGGCCCTCGACAAAGCTCTTGGCAACGGAGACATCGACGGTTTCGGAGTCCTCGCCGATGAAATCGGTGCAGCTCTGGCCCAGTTCGTTGCCGTCGAGCGTCAGGGTCGCGCAGTTGCCAGCCTCGACCAGAAAGCCGGGATCGGGGAGCTCGACCTCGACGTCGATCGTCGAGCTGTTGCCCGCGGCGCCCAGGCCCTGCCAGTCGATGGTGCAGATGGCCGGGTCGGTCGCGGCGAACGGCGGCTGGTCGCAGGTCCAGGCGTCGGCCGAGCCGACGGACACGATGGTGTCGTTGAACGGTGTGCTCGAGCCGAACACCACGCCTTCGTTCACCGAGAGGAGGCCCGAGAACGGCACTCCGTTCGAGCTGACCTCGATGTGACACTGGCAGCGCGGCGTGCCGCTCAGCGGATCGATGCTGCAGGTTTCGCAGGTCTTCTCGATCTTGAACTCCGGGTCCGGGCAGGCATCGTCATTGCAGGCCTCGGGGTCGTCCGGCCCGTCCGGGCCATCCGGCGGATCACCGCTGATATATGGCGGATCGAGCGGGTAGCCCGCGCCGCCATATTCGGAGACATAGGGCAGGTCGGCGCCGCAGCCGGTGCGATACACCGCGACGTCGCCGACGTGCCCGCTGACTTCGGGGTCATCGGTGCGCGGGTCAAGATCGACCATGTAGCTCGCCCAGGGCGGCGTGTTCTCAGGCTTGACCGGGCCGGCCGGCATCACCTGCAGTCCGTCGATCGCCAGTGGCCCGCCGGGCAGCAACTGGTCGGCAAGGTCGGGAGCGAGGCGCAGGTCGTCGCCGGTGGTGAGGAGTGACGCCTCGCAGAAGCCGAGGTCCAGCAGTCCCTCCCGGTTGAAACCGTAGTCGAGATCGACGCCGCCGGCGGTCTGCCGGTGTTCGCCGCCGAAACCGACCGCATACTCCTCCGGTACCTCTATCCAGCGGCTCGGCGTTTCCGGATCGTCGGGGCTCTCAAGCCAGTAGCGGTAAAGCCGCGACTGACCCGGATCGGCAAAACCGGAATAGTCGTAGGTCGAGGTCACCGGGCCGCGCTGTGCCAGGATCATTGCTCCCAGCTCGGTGAAGACGATATCGCTGACCGGCTGCTTTTCGGGCCGCTTGGGTACATCCAGTTCCCAGCGCGGGTCGTCGCCAAAGGCGCCGGTTTCCGCATCGAGACCGATCGACCAGATCTGGCTGTCGGCGATTACCGCGTAATACAGGCGGCCGCCATGAACGGCGAGGCCCCAGACCTGCCGGTCGGGCGCCGCATAGCCCCAGCTGTCGGGATCCTCGGTATCGAAATCCCCACGGGTGATGTCGAGCGCGCCGGCCGGATCGTATGCGACGACGGGCAACCCGGCCGAGGCACGGCCGGTGTCGCCATGGTCGTACATCCCGAGTTCGGAGCCCTCGAGATCGAACCGGTGGATCATGCCGGTGGCGCTGTCGGAGACGAACAGTTGCTGATGCGCCGCGTCGAACGCCAGGTTGCCCAGGCCAGGGCCGGGATTGGCGACGCCGTCGAGCATCACGTTGGCGAACAGCGATACCTCGCCGGTCTCGCCGTCGACCTTCCAGATGCTGCCCGGTCCGCCCGGCGGCGCCGGGCCGAACAGCCCGTCCATAAAGCGGGCCTCTGCATCGCCTGTTTGCAACCGCTCAGGCCGGCCGTCCCCGTCGGCATCGGGCGCCACGATCGGCAGGCCGTACGCGGAACTCGCCGCCAGATAGACATTGGGCGGCGTGGCATCGTCGAGCGCGATCCCGAAAACCTGGCCGACATCACGGGACAGCACTTCATGCCTGATCTCGCCAGCCCATACGCTCCCGTTCCAGACGAAACCCGGCGCAGCGATGCCGGCAAACTGGACGGAAACGCCATCGAGGTCGATCAGTGTCTCGTCAATTGCTTGGGTGCCCGGGAGCAGGGTGTCCGGGTCGGGGACGATTATGCCTGAGAAGCCCGTAACGACCGCGTCGCCCAGGATAAGGACAGGTCGCGGGGATGCCTCCTGAGCGGATGCCACCCCAGCAAAGGCAAGGCACAGCAGGAGTGCAGCTAAGGTTCTGAACACGGCTCATCCCTATCGAGGGGGGACGCGATTCAATCATCCGCCCTTATGAAAGGGGCGGGCGCACAGAGGTGGCTCGGTTCATCTGAACAGCCCCGCGCTATTGCTAAGTGGAGCGTCTGCCGGTTTCATGCCGCTGCGAGAAGCGGTTGGTTGAAGTAGACGTAATCGGGCGTCCTGCGGTCAAGCGATGAGTGTGGGCGTTGCCCATTGT